>CAVJJV010000001.1:0-4057 GCA_963650055.1 Comamonas kerstersii
GTGTGCTTCGGGAAAGACCACCCTTGTGAATGACCTTAGGGGAAAAATCGATTTCTCTGTCGTCAGCATGGATGATTTCTTTCTTCCTCCCGAGCTCCGTAGTCCCGCCCGCTTCATGGAGAAGGGAGGAAACGTCCACTATGAGAGATTCATCGAAGAGGTTGCTCTGCCTCTTTCAGAAAAGAGACCCTTCACATACAGGAAGTTCTCCTGCTCGACCTTCTCGTATAAAGGGGAGGTTCATGTGTCTTCCGGTTCACTCGTCATCGTAGAGGGAAGCTATGCCCTCCATCCGAAAGTGCCCGTCTACTGGGATGTCTCGATTCTCCTTTCGGTTGACGGCAAAGAGCAGATAAGGCGGCTTACTCTCCGTTCTCCCGACAAGATCGACATGTTCATTTCAAAGTGGATACCCCTCGAGAATGAATATTTTTCATCATGCAATACCTCTTCCCGGGCAACCTATCTGATTTAGGAGAAAGAACGTAATCTCTCGAGTGCGGACTCTACGGCTCTTATTGCACTGCCCACCTTTGCTTTTGCTTCATCTATTTTCGACTGTACCAATACGTCGGCGATGATGCTGTCCGAAAAAACATCCAGAAGAGTCAGAAATGTGCCTATGTTGATGTTATAGTCCGGTATATACGAGAGTTCGCAACTGAAATCTGACAGCTCGGAAGAGCATCTTGAAAGTACAGCCCTTGCTCTGTCAATCCTGGTGTGCTTTATGAAAGAGACGATGCTTCCTCCCCCGAATATATCCAGGATTCCCCATCTTGATGCTGACGACAGAATCCGTTGAGCCTCCTCGAGACTTGCGAGAGCTTTCTCTCCTTTCTTGATTGCCGTTTCCTTATTCATGGTGTCATTTTACAGCATACGTAACGGATATGTAACGATTCTTCACCTTTTTCCGGATAACGGGTATATTTCTCTTCATCCGGAGGGTGAAAGAATAGTGGGCTGTTCAAGTGGAAATATAAAGCGTGCATATTGTGTTTTATCTGCTCTGATTATCATATCCGTACTTGCATCGTGTGCAACAGTTCCATCTGTCTCGATAAACGCAGTCGAGAAGGATGGTGCGGTAGTCAGTATGGAGAGGGGGGAGGAGTCCATCGCCGTATCGAATGATGAAATGCTTTTCAGCGTTTCAGGAGGAGGAGTAGACTCCGGCGAGGCGGCATTCGCGGTCGGCATCACCAACCTGACGGGAAATGATATAACCTTCACCGACTCTTCAATTGAAATAGCATATGGAAATGTTGATTCCGATGAATGGCCATTAAGTACAGCCTGGGATGCCGCAGAGTATTATCAGGCGGCGGAAAGAGATGCAAAGACGGCCCGGACGCTGACTGCAGTCTCCGGAGCTCTGAACATCCTCTCCGCGTCTCTCGGTTCGACTACCACATCAACTGTAACTTCCTCATCAGGATACAGCTACACTATAAACACCCATTCATACAGCCCGCGGGATGTTGCGTTTGCTACATCGGCGGCAATTCATGACAACGCGGAAGTGAAGGCCGCATCGGATATGACACTGGATTATCTGAAGTCCAATCTGATGTTTTCATCCGACATCGGGAAGGACGAGTCTTACGGGGGACTTGTCATAGTGGATGAAGAGAAGGCCTATCCAGATTTCAAAGTTACACTTAATACTTCTTCCGGTCCCCTTACCGTGTATTTCGAACGCTCGGACAGAGACGATATAATCCACCCCTGGGGTGACAAGAAATATACAATCTACAACAGCATTGTCTTCGGATACGGAATCAACAGCCCGTTCAATCTGCTCTGGATACAGAATGCACCGAAAGGCGTGGGAGTATATACCGGTATCGACTTCATGAAGAAGAAGCCTGATAAGGATACATACGAGAACTACGATGATCCGACTCTCGACGGCCATACCTTCAGCTGGCTTGACTTCAAGGCGGCGGGCGGAAAGAGTGTGGCAACCCGGGTGGGGTTCCCACTGGGGATGTCCATAAAAGTCATCCCTCACACCTGGCTTCTCCTCGGGCTCGATTATGCTCTGGAGAGTGTATATGAGGAAGGGTACTACGAAGACGGAGGACTCAAATCGGGAACCTGCTGGAGGGAAAGCCAGATAACTTTCGACATGGGAATACAGGCCGGGGTATCTCTGGTGTTCAACCAGCTCAGTATCTTTGCGCTTTATTCTCTTCCTGTGCTGCAGCAGACATATAACGGATTCTCGGTGGGCGGAGGCGTCGCATTTTAAGGAGTGTGTTTACCTTTTCCTTGACGGGAAAAGCTAGTATATTCTTCTTTGAGGAAAACAATGGAAACAACTTTGGATATAGTGAAAATCGGGGATGATATCCTCCGGAGGAATTGTAAGGAGGTCAAAACCTTCGACGATGCATTCCGTCTTCTGACTTCGGCCATGCTCGAGACACTCGAGGAGGCTGAGGGAGTGGGGCTTGCAGCTCCGCAGATCGGTGTCGACGGACGTTTCTTCGTTGTCGACATAAGAGACGGCAGGCAGTATGTCTTCGCCAATCCCGAGATACTCGAGACAAGTGAGGAACTCGGGCCTTATGAGGAGGGTTGCCTCTCGATTCCCGGTGTCTACCACAATGTGACGAGACCTCTCCGCGTCAGAGTCTTCGCCTATGATGAATACGGCAAGGCCTTCACTCTCGATGCCGACGGGCTTCTTGCACGTGTAATCCAGCATGAGAACGACCATCTCAACGGACATATGTTCATCGACCGTCTCGCCCCCGAGGAGAGGGAGAAGGTCCTCAAGGCCTACGAGAAGAAGAGTCATGACGGAAGAAAGATGAAAAGGAGAAAGGATTGAAGTTACTTTTCGCTTCAAGTGAAAGTATTGCCGTTCCGCTTCTGGAGCTCCTTGCCCGGAAGGGAATATGTACGGCTGTATTCACAACTCCCGATGCCCCGGAGAAGAGAGGAAAGAAGCTGGTGCCGACTCCTGTAAAGGTTGCTGCAGAATCCCTCTCGCTTCCGGTATTTACGCCCGAGCATCTCAATAAGGCCGAGAGGGAGATAGTTTCCTCCCTCGGAGTCGACACTCTTCTCTCATTTTCATACGGGAGGATTTTCGGCCCGAAATTCCTTTCACTCTTCAAGTATACATTCAACGTCCATCCCTCTGCGCTCCCGCTCTACCGCGGCTGCAGTCCGATCTTCAACGTCATAAAGAACAGGGAGAGGGAGAGTGCGGTAACGCTGCAGAAAATCGCCGCGGGAATCGACGAAGGCGATATATACGCCAGCTACCCGCTAGTTCTGGACGGAACCGAGACTAGCGGAAGCCTGGAGAGTGTAATATCGGAAGTGGTGCCGTCATTCGTGCTCTCCGTACTCGAGAGTGTGGACAACATAGTCCCGTACCCACAGAGAGGAGAGGCTACATACACCGGCTTCATAACTAAGAACGACGGCCTTATAGACTGGAATGAGAGCGCATCGGCCATACATGCCCTTATAAGAGCATGCTATCCATGGCCCAAGGCATGGTGCTATCTCGAAGGTAACCCGTTTATCATAACCGGAGTTCATTCTTCTTCGTTCCTTCCCTTCGAGGAGTGCTCCGAGGAGCCCGGGACAGTTGTCGCCCTCGACAAGAAGAAGGGCCTCAAGGTTGCAACCGGTGCGGGATACCTCTACGTCTCCCGTGTCCTTCCTCCGATGAAGAAGGAGATGGATGCTGCCTCGTTCGTCAACGGCTCGAAGTGGGTGATAGGAAAGAAATTCACTTCTCATTCAAGCTCCCTGTAAGTCTTCCTGACAAGGAAGAATGTAATTGCTGCCGTCAATACGTCGGCGGCCGGGAATGACCACAAAAGCCCATCAAGTCCCATGAAAAGAGGCATGATGACAGGAAGGAGCACGCCGAAAATGAACCAAAAATATTTGAAATTTTCATCCAAATCTGCTATAAATACATCTACAACGTGTGGTGTTTCTGCGTAAATCCAGTTGCAGAAACGCCGCACGTTTTTTGCGGAAATGGGGAAAAGTTTATAAGCAAATCGTGTAGCAGAAATGCGTA
>CAVJJV010000002.1:0-7436 GCA_963650055.1 Comamonas kerstersii
AGTTCTCAAAATTCCGAAGAAGTGACTTTTACCGAAGAAAATTATCTACACCCTTTTCAATCCAATATGACAAAGAGTCGGGTATGAAGATCCGGAAGGCAGAAGTATAAGACACTCACGTATTCTTAAGTATCAGGAATGAAATTATTCATTTCAAAAATGAAATGCTAGGCTGTTCTCATGAGATATATATGGCAGAACAAGGACTGGACGGTTTTCGTTTATGATTCTTCGTCTGTTTCGGGGTCTCTGGCACTCCTTGAAGCAGAAAGAGAGAAGGTTGACTACGTTTACAGCATAGTCGATACATCGACAAGAAAAATCGTCATGACAGGAATAATTGCCGAAGACATAGTCTCCTCTCCTGCAATAGAGGGAGAGAGAATCGACTACGGCTCTCTCTACTCCTCTGCGGCTGAACATCTTAATGTACCTTTACATGGAGACGGAGGAAAGAGTTATTATGCTGAATCTGTGTTCCGTGTTGTCTCCGATGCTGTGGAAAACCATGAAGATCTTACCCACGAAAGACTATTCAGCTGGAACAGGGGACTCTTTATAAACAATGCCGGAATCAAACCGAAGGTAACCGGAGCCTACCGTACTTCTCCCGAGTGGGTTATGAAATATCATAAGATGGATGAGGAAGTGGTATATGAAGCGGTCAGTGCAGATTCAGTCTGCTTTGGGATGGAGAGACTGCTGGAATACGTGAAGGAGAGAATGGGGAGAATCCATTTGTAAAAGCTGCTGTTGCATCGCTGTGGTTTGTTCTCATTCATCCATTCGAAGACGGAAACGGGAGAATCTCAAGAGCCCTCGCCGACTATATAGTCAGCCGGGACTACTTTTCTTCACTCCCGCTTGTGGGAATTTCGGCGGGCATTTTCCGCCACAGGCAGAGTATTATGAAAAAATAGAAAGTGCATCGAAAAGCGAGACTATGGATATTACCGGGTGATTTCTATGGTTCCTTGATATGGTAAGGGGATGTTTAATCCTCTCGAAGGAGACGCTGAGAAAGACACTTTCTGTAACAGCCTTCATGAAATCTCTTGATCTGAACGAATACAATTCAAGGGAGATGAGCATGCTCTACAGACTCTCCGACGGTTCGATCTACGGCAAAGTCACAACCGAGAAGTGGGCGCGTCTTATGAAGTGTTCGAATGCTGCAGCATACAGAGATATACAGCATCTTGTCCGGACTGGCTTTCTTGTTCCCTCCGGCGGTAACGGAAGAAGTACAGGTTACTGTTTTGATAGTAATTCCCTTCTGAACCGCTGAAGCTTTTCTTGTTCTCCTGAAATGGTGTCGGTATCAAAATATGGAGGAGAACAGTCGTCGTCACAGGCGCTTTTCACTAAGGGAAAAGACTTTTAAACTGTTGAAATGAAGATTACGATTCTCACTTTATTCCCCGGGGTGTTTGATTCCTTTTTTACGATGCCTCTTGTCGAGAGAGCAATAAAGAAAGGTATTGCCGACATCAGCGTAGTCGATATCAAGCTGTATGCGGGGGGATCCTTCAGACATATAGACGACTCTCCCTGCGGCGGCGGCAGGGGCATGATCCTCCGCTTCGATACAACAATGAAGGCTTTGTCTGCCAACAGCTCTGATAAAAGTAAAATCATTCTTCTCTCGCCGAAAGGTGAGGTGTATTCACAGAAGAAAGCAAGAGAACTCTCTAAGGAAGAGGATATTCTCTTAATCTGCGGACACTATGAGGGTGTCGACAGAAGGGTGGAAGACCATGTTGATGAAATGATTTCCATCGGTGACTACGTCCTCAGCGGAGGAGAGACGGCGGCCGAGGTGGTTGTCGACAGCATAGTACGTCTACTTGACGGCGTTATCAGAGAAGGCGCGACTGAGGATGAGAGTCACGAGAATATTCTTCTTGAGTATCCTCAATACACGAAGCCTGTTGAATATATGGGAGAGCGTGTTCCCGATATTCTGCTTTCCGGCAACCATGGAGCGGTGGAGAAATGGAGACATATCGAGGCATTGAAGGATACGAAGAGATTAAGGCCTGATCTTTTTGAGAAATACCGGCTGAGTGACGAGGAGAGAAAGGCGCTGGGTGAGAGGGTATGAGTTGTGCTGGAAGAGAGTGATAACTCTTTTATACTGCCTTCCGGGCAACTTCACGTCCTCTACACATTTCTCTATGATATTTACAAGAAATCGAAAAGATTTGTACTAAATAATGTTGTATCTTCTTAATCAAGAAAAGCGAATATAAATTGTTTTTTCTTCAATCCCTCCTTTGTGGGCCATGGCAATATCCCCCGCCACGGCCCGTTTTTATTTCTCCCACGTTTCCGGTCCATGTACGCAGGTGGCCGAAAATTAATTCTTTTATTGCAAGAATCTACATATATTCTTCATATGTTCTTTATTGAATATTACCTGATAGAGAGTATCATGTAGCCAAGTAAGAGAAGTTTTTTTCATATTATTATTTTCAAATCCTCCTTCAGCCGCACCGTCGGCTGTTTTTTGTCTTCAGGGAAAAAGATGACATTTTTCAGGATTACGGCGGTATATATACAGGAGGCGCGAAATGCAGTCTGAAAAAAATAGAAAACGTGACTTCAGGGAGTTCGTCCTTGAAAAGATGCTTGAGAAGCCCGGTGCCGTGAGGGATATCTATCTGAATCTCCATCCGGGGGTAGGACCGATAGAGGAGGGGGAGATAGAGTGGTTCAGAAAGACATATGTTCCGTATGAAGCTCCGCTCTACAACTTCACCTTCATCGCCCGCGGTGAATTCTGCGTCCACTTTGTCAATTACGGCATGGACACCTATCCCGATATCCCCGCACTCGGAAGGTACGCCAGAGCCAACTACCAGGGGTACGTAGACGAGTTCCATCACGGCGATGCCTCGTCCGCACCAACGTTCAAGTATGCTGTTATCGTATTTGCCTGAGTCTTCAGCAGATTACGGCTTTTACCGCCCTGTCATCCATACGGTACACAGCCTTTTCAAGTCTCTCGGAGAGGGAACATTCCCTCTTCGGGTATGTAAAGGATGAGTCGTCGACAACTACAGCCTGGAGCCTGTTGCCTTTCATGAAGCCAGGCTTGTCCCCGAAGTATACGTGACCTGCAGTTGTAGCCAGGTAGTAGGCCTCGGGAAGAGTCAAGGCATCTATCATGTAGTCGTCATATATTCTCTTATATTTGCTTGCCTCTATAGTTGCGCATATGACCCTGTTCATTGATGCGTCCGATCCTCCTGCGATATCACTGCCGAGGACTACACGGACTCCCATGTCTATCATATGTCGTACACCTGCGGTGCCGCTCATAAGGCTGCAGTTGGATGAAGCGCAGTGTACGACGACGGCGTTGTGGTCCCTTATGGCAGACAATTCCTCATCGTCGGAGTGGACGCAGTGTGCCATGAGGGTGTTGTTCTTGAAGAGACCGTATTTGTTGTATGTCTCCCAGTATCCGGTGCAGTCGGGATGGAGTTCCCTGACCCATCTGATCTCGCTCTTGTTCTCCGACAGGTGGGACTGGACGGGAAGATTTCTCTCCAAGGCAAGTTTTCCGAGCCATGCCATGAGCTCATCAGTGCATGACGGGGTGAATCTGGGGGTTATGATTGGTTTTATCTTCTTGAAAGCCGAGCACATATCGAGCCATCTCAGAGTCTCTCTTTTGGATTCCTCCGTTGTCTCTTCGAGGTTCTCTCCGCCGTTACGGTCCATATTGACCTTTCCGACATACCCGGAGATACCTCTCTTTTCAAGTTCCTCCATCAATATGATGGTGGAATCGGCATGGAGGGACGAGAACATGCTGACACGCGTAGTTCCGTTTTTGATGAGTGTATCTGCAAGGTCCGAGTAGACTGTTCTAGCCCACTCTGTATCGCTGAACTCGGCTTCCGTCGGGAAGACCCAGGTCTTGAGCCAGTCGAGGAGGAAGCGGTCCATCCCCATCCCGAGCATCGGAAACTGCGGGGCATGGAGATGCATGTCGCAGAACGAGTGGAGTATGAGAGAGTCGCCGTAGTCGTCGATTCTTCCCTTGAAACCGACTGGAACGGAGGGAAGTACATCCTCGATTATTCCCTTATCGGTGAGTACAATGCAGCCCCCCCTTAGTGTGTTGAGTTTTCCGAATTCCTTTGCTTCGATGATATTGCCTTTGATTAATCTCATATAGTCTCCTTTCCTTCTCATAGTAGGCTTTCGGGATGCCTGTAGAGACTTCCGCACCATTGAAGCGGAATTATATGAGATGAATTAATTTTTGCACTCTTTGAATGATTATGCCATCACTATTTCCGGAGGAATTGAATTTTTATTCTTTTTCCTCCGTTTTTCCTCTGTTTCTCTTTTTCACACATTCGGTCAGAAGGTATTCAATCTGACCGTTAAGGGACCTGAAGTCGTCCTCCGCCCAGCGGGTGAGGGTGTCGAAGAGGTCTTTGTTTATCCTTAACGGTACCTGTTTCTTTTCACTCATATCAATAGAGGGACCCTGTATTCAATACCGGGGATGCCTCCCTGCTCGAGCATAGCACGACAAGGAGATTCGATACCATGTTGGCCTTTCTCTCCTCGTCGAGGTCCACAACGCCTTCGTCCTTCAGCTCGTCGAGTGCCATCTTCACCATCGATACTGCCCCCTCCACTATCTTTCTTCTTGCTGCAATCACTGCGATGGCCTGCTGTCTCTGGAGCATTGCAGCAGCAATCTCGGGGGCATATGCAATCTGATTGAGTCTTACTTCGATGATTTCGAGACCTGCGTCCTCAACCCTCTTCGAGAGTTCTCTTCTCATCTCCTCTGCAATGAGACTTGAAGAGCCGCGGAGAGTCTTCTCTCCCTTTTCCGTGTCATCTTCATCGTCGTCATCTATGATGTCGTACGGGTAGAGGCGGGCGACATTTCTTATTGTAGAATCGGTCTGGTTGGAGAGGTAATCGTAGTAATACTCTACATTCAATACAGCCTTCGTTGCGTTGACCACCCTCCACATGACGATTGCACTCACTTCGATGGGATTGCCTAGTCTGTCGTTCACCTTCTGGTTGCCGTTGACGAATGTCTGTATCTTCAATGAAACCTTCGATTTGGTCTGAGATTCATTACCCTGGAGTGTATTTGGATTGTTCTTGAGGTTCGTCTGTCCTTCCTGTGTCTTCGTTTTCGGGTATAGATTCGAACAGAATGGGTTTACTGAAAAGAATCCGCTTTCGTAGATTGTACCGTAGTACTTGCCGAAGAGGGAGAGGACTACAGCTTCATTGGGTTTGATGACTCTGAGGCTGCTGAATTCAAGAACACTTGTCAGAACGGCAAGGATTCCGACAACAAGCTCTATCGTTCCGTAGAGGGTGTTCTCCCTCTCGTATTGGAAACCGCAGAATAAGAAAAGTGAAATCGAACATACAAGAAGTATGATACCCAGAAATAAAACGGGGAAGCCTGAAGCGGGTTTCAGGATTCTCTCTTCGCCTGTTGCTGTTTGAGCCATAACGCCCTCCTTTGTCTTTTGATATCAAAATGATATCATCAAGAATACAAGGGGTCAATATGCCGGATATCGCCTGAGAGGCTAACAGGAAAGGAGTTTTCTTTTCTACACTCTATATGGAGGCTGATGGATTATGAATATTGATTACCGTAAAGTTCTGAAGGCGCTCGGTGAATATGTTTCATACCTTGATTATCCTTGGTACAGATTCGAGGCACTCGATAGTCTGAGGCAGGAGGTGGAGGGATATTATCTGAGGGGAGATGTCACAGAAGAGCGTTTCCTCTCTATCTGCGATAGTTTGGACAACGAGCTTTATGATGACTATAAGGATATGTATGAGCCCGGCAGTATCATCCGGGGAATCCCTCTCGAGCATTATATCTATGCTCTCGAGAGCATAACAGGAAAGAGACCGGAAAAGACGAGGCACTGGACTCATCTGAAAGTCGGAGCCGATTAATAATAACACCCCGGTTTCCCGGGGTAGTTGTCATTCCATGATTCCTGTGAGGTAGGCTATTGTGTATGCCGCCTGGCTGAGGGTTATCTTCTCCTGGATGATTGTCATCTTCTCTGTGAGGACTTCAATCTCCTGGGAGAGTACATTCGTCTTCGATATCGCTCCCGCTTCATACTGCCTCTGGAGCAGATCCAGTCTATCCTCCGCTTCTTCGAGCTTGAGGGCATAGTAGTCCAGCTTCGTGAGGCTGAGCTCTATCTGCGAGAGGTTCTCCTCGGCGGCAGTCGTGAGTTCGTTCACCGCATTGTCGTAGTCTGCAAGTGTTCCTCTCACTTCGCTCTCTGCATACTTTACAGCATTGAGCTTCTTTCCTCCGTCCCATATCGTGGTGCTTACCGCGAATGTGAGATAGAGGCCGTAGTCGTCGGCTCTATACCAGTTCTTCTCTACAAGCGGTACTGCCGAGCCGCCGTAGGTTAGAGATACCTGGAGGGCGAAATCAGGCTTCCAGTAGAGGGATGCGTCGGCAATCTTCTTCTTCAGTTCATATGCAGTCGTCTGGCTCTTGAGCATGCTGATAGTCGCACTGTCGGAGCGTGTCGTGAGTGATAGAACATCCTCTCTCGAGAGGGCTGCAATGGCCTGTATCTCCTCTTCGTTGACTGTGTAGTCTATCTCTGTACTGTCGAGGTCGTCGACGGCGGATATCGTCTGGAGACTCTTGATGTTGTCACTATACTCCTTTTTGAGCTCCTGTTTCTTGACGTCTATCTCCAGTGCAGATATCTTCGCCTTCGTCACATCCTCCTTGAGGAGCATGCCGCTCTCGTATGCGTCCTGACTCATCTTGACAAGTTCATCGGCCTTCACCTTTGTCTCGTCTATGAGAGAGAAGAGCTCGTCCATGTAAGAGAGAGCAGTCAATCTCGTCTTGAGTTCGACGGAGAGCTTGTCCTCTTCATCCTTTACAGCAAGGGAGCGTATCGAGGCTATCTCGCTGTAGAGCTTGACGGATGCGGGGATTTTTCCCCATGTGAAGATGGGCTGTGTAATTGTGAGCCCGGCATTGTAGTAGATGTCCTTCATACCCTTGTAGAGGGTGACGTACTCGCCGCTTGCCGAACCCGGGATTGTTATCCCGAGCTGGCTCGAGAGCTCGTCCACGCTTATGGACGTCTTCCCGATAGGGGGATTGGGCATATAGGTCGTGGTGAGAAGAAGCTCGATCTGGGGCTGGTAGTTGGCCTTGGCATCCTTTACATCGAGTAGGCTCTGCTTATAAGTCTCGTTTAGTTTTCTCAACTCCGCATTCCCGCTCTCCATGCTCTCCTTGAGAGTGGTGAAAGTGTAGGAGGAATCCGTCTCCGCCTCCTCTGCAGGAAGAGTGGAGAGAAGAGCGAGAAGGGATAGAACAATGAATAATATTCTCTTCATTTTATATTCCATTATTTCAGAGCTGCCTTATA
>CAVJJV010000003.1:0-3109 GCA_963650055.1 Comamonas kerstersii
CATTTGAGGAAGGAAAAATAGAAGTGAAAATAATGTTTGTCTGCCACGGCAATATCTGCCGTTCCCCGATGGGGGAATATATACTGAAGGCGATGCTCGATAAGGAAGGCATTGAAGGAGTGGCTGTCTCGTCCCGCGGCGTCAGCAGTGAGGAGGACGGCAACGATATCTATCCTCCTGCAAAGAAGGTGTTGAAGGAGCACGGCATACCGTTTTCTGCGCACAAGGCAAAACGTATAAGCGATGCTGACTATGATGATGCCGATCTCATCCTGGCTTTAGACGAGAGCAATATGCGTGCTCTCGTGAGGCGTTTTCCCTCTTCCGGCAAGATAAGGATGCTTCTGCCGGTGGGTGTGGAGGACCCATGGTATACCGGAGATTTCGAAGGGGTATATCGGGAAATTTCTGAGGGATGTCGGAATATTGTGAAAGATCTAAAAAATAATATAATGATACAAACTAATTAAGGAGACATATCACTATGGATATCAGATACTCGACAGGAAAGGACGATTTCCGTTACATGACGACAGAGGATCTCAGAGATGAGTTCCTGATCACGAATATATTCAATGCCGACGATGTCAGCTGCGTCTACTCGCACATCGACAGAATCGTCACGATGGGCGTTATGCCTGTCAAGGAAAGAGTCGATATTGAGAAGAACATCGACCCCTGGAAGAACTTCGGAGTAAGCTATCTTCTTGAGAGAAGAGAGCTCGGATCCATCAACATTGGTGGAAAGGGAAAGATTATCGCAGACGGCGTTGAATACCAAATGAACCACTGGGACGGCATCTATCTTCCGATGGGAACGAAGAAGGTCGAATTCGAATCTGAAAATGAGGCTGAGCCTGCCAAGTTCTTTGTCATCACGGTTCCTGCACATACTCCGAAGAAGGCTGTTCATGTTCCGTTTGAGAAAGCTATCCACAAGCATCTCGGGGCTCTCGAGACAAGCAATGAGAGAACAATCAACCAGTATCTCCATCCGGATGTACTTGACACATGCCAGCTTTCTATGGGCCTGACACATCTCGAACCGGGTTCTGTATGGAATACAATGCCTGCTCATACTCACGAAAGACGTATGGAAGTCTACTTCTACTTCGACGTTCCGGAGGACAACGTTGTCTTCCACTTCATGGGTGAACCTCAGGAAACAAGACACATCGTCATGCACAACGAAGAAGCCGTAATCAATCCGTCGTGGTCAATCCACTCCGGTGCAGGCACATCCAACTATACATTCATCTGGGCTATGTGCGGTGAGAACAGAGCCTATGACGATCAGGACTGGATCAAGACTCCCGACCTCAGATAAAACCATACGAAAACGAAATTTGAACTGCATTCTTTCCAGAGTGCAGTTTTTCTATGCCTGACAATGCAGATGGCTGGAATGACATTTGACAGGTTCTCGGAAAACTTAAGAATGGAATATGTCTTCGGCTTTGAGTATGCCTGTATAGGGATTCTGTGTTTTTTCAGCCATTTATTTCTAACAACATCAAGAAATACTGTTTCTCATGTTGGATAATCTTCCGAAAATTGCTATATATAAGGCTCGGAGGCGTTATGCAGATAAGGCTTAAGAATCTAAAGCGTGTTTATGGATCACTGCACGCCGTTGAGGGAGTATCTCTTACGATACCGTCCAATACGGTTTATGGAATAATAGGAAAAAGCGGGGCGGGAAAGAGTACACTTGTTCGCCTTATCAGCATGCTCGAGAAGCCTGACGAGGGCGAGGTCTACTATGGCGACAGACGCGTGGACAACCTTTCGAAGAAGGAACTCATTGAAGAGAGAAGGAAAATCGGCATGATTTTCCAGAACTTCAATCTCTTTTCATCCCGTACTGCGGGACAGAATATCGCATACCCGATGGAAATATGCCACAAGGACAGGGCATACATAAAGGAAAGGGTTGCCGAGCTCATCAAGCTCGTCGGCCTCGAGGGCAGGGAGAATGCCCCGGTATCGACACTGTCGGGAGGCCAGAAGCAGCGCATTGCAATTGCCCGCGCTCTTGCAACGGAGCCGGACATCCTCTTCTGCGACGAAGCAACGTCGGCGCTTGACCCGCAGACTACACGCTCTATACTTGCGCTGATCAAGGAGATCCAGAAGAAGATGAACCTTACCGTCGTCATGATCACCCATCAGATGGAGGTCGTAAGGGACGCCTGCGACAGAGTTGCGGTACTTGACCAGGGTGTCGTTGTCGAGGAAGGCGAGGTCGGCAGGATCTTCTCCTCTCCGAAGAGCGAGGTTACGAAGGACTTCATCTCCAACCTCACCAATATCAAGGACAGTATCGTGAACTTCTCCGAGAAGAAGGGCCACTATACGCTGCGCTTCAACTCTGCAACCACAGCTGAGCCTGTGATCAGCGAAGTCACGGCAGCAACCGGAGCCATGTTCAACATCATGGCTGCAGGCGTACAGTACATCGACGGCTGCCGCTACGGCGTCATGGTTCTCGATATCGGGCCTGACAGGAATGTGCGTGAAAAGGCCGTGGCAATGCTGAGAGAACGGGGTGTCAGTGTCGACAAGACATCTGCAGAGGAGGAGAACGTATGAATTCACAGATAATTACACTTGTACTGCAGTCAACAGGACAGACACTTGAAATGGTCTTCTTCTCGACTATCTTTTCGATTATTCTCGGTCTCCCTCTCGGAGTTCTTCTCCATGTTACAGATAAGGAGGAGAAGGGCGGAATAATCCCCAGGCCGATTCTCAACGAGGTCCTGAGCAGAATCGTCAACGTCCTCAGGTCCTTCCCGTTTCTCATTCTCATGATTGTCCTCATGCCACTAGCGCGTCTCATCCTGGGAACGACGATCGGAACGAAAGCTACAGTCGTGTCTCTCTCGATAGCAGCAGCGCCTTTTGTTGCACGTATCATAGAGACAAGTCTTACGGAAGTGGATCCGGGTGTCATACAGGCAGCGAAGGCTATGGGGTCGACGAACTGGCAGATCATCTGGAAGGTGATGCTGCCCGAGGCGCTCCCCTCCCTTGTCAGCGGAATCACCCTCACGATAATAAATCTCATCGGCTATTCGGCAATGGCCGGAACAATCGGGGGCGGAGG
>CAVJJV010000003.1:3119-5677 GCA_963650055.1 Comamonas kerstersii
ACCTTGCAGTCAGGTATGGTTACCAGCGTTTCCGCACGGACGTCATGATTGCCGCAGTCGTCGTTACTGTCGTGCTCGTTGAGCTTATTCAGTTTATAGGAAACATGATAGCATCCGCACTTCTGAAGAAAAGATAGGCAGAGCCACTGGGAAACCAGTGGTTTTTGAATGCATTACTGTCATTTTTTTCAAAACTATTTTTCTATTTGTTATAAAGAGATATCTTCTCAGTATTCAATGGATAGCTTGCGGAAGATAAATTTTTTCTGCAAACTACTTGCATAAATATTTAAATTCTGTATATAGTTTGTCCAAGATTTATCAGGAGGATAACAGAACATGACAAAGTTTACAGTTTCTATGTGTTCAATGATGTCTTCCATGATGATGCCCGTCAGGGCATAACATACTTATTTCATTTACCACCCATCTGTATTAAAAATGTTCAGCCCCACAGGGGAGAACCCGCACTTAGTAAAACCAATTTAAGGAAAAAATAAAATGAAAAAACTTATCGCATTATCTCTTATCGTATTACTCGCACTCACATCGGTCTTTGCAGGCGGAGCCGCAGAGAAGAAAACTGAATCCACGACGACAAAGATTGTAGTAGGCGCAACACCGGAGCCTCACGCAGCTTTACTCGCCCTCGTTGTAGATGATCTTGCAGCCCAGGGAATCACACTGGAAATCAAGGAATTCACAGACTATGTAACTCCCAATGATGCAGTTGAGTACGGCGACATTGACGCTAACTACTACCAGCATATTCCGTACCTGGAATCATTCAACACAGAGCACGGCTATCATCTTGTTAATGCTGGCGGAATCCATATCGAGCCTATCGCACTCTACTCCTATAAGTATTCTTCACTCTCCGATCTCCCCGAAGGTGCAACAATCGCCATCCCCAACGACCCGACAAATGAAGGCAGAGCACTTCTTCTTCTTGAGTCTGCAGGTCTCATCACCCTCAAGGAGGGCGTAGGTCTCGAGGCTACTCCTCTCGATGTCGAGAAGAATGAGAAGAACCTGAAGTTCACTGAAATTGAAGCCGCAACACTTCCGAGAGTCCTCTCCGATGTCGACGCTGCCGTCATCAACGGTAACTACGCTATCCCTGCAGGTCTTGTCGCAACTCGTGACGGTCTCTATGTCGAGGGTGCAGATTCTCCGTATGTAAACGTCATTGCAGTCAAGGAAGGCAACGAGAACAACCCGGCAATCCAGGCTCTCGTCAAGGCTCTCAAGAGCGACAAGGTCAAGGCTTATGTTGCAGAGCACTATCCAAACGGTGAAGTCGTACTTGTAGACTGATTGTATACATCTGATATTCTCCTTTCCCCTGCTTTGATTATCCGAGGCAGGGGATTTTTCTTTCCGTTTGTTCTATACTTTCGCCATGAAACACAAAGTGGTTGTAGTCGGTGGAACCAACACCGATCTATGCGGAGAATCATATTCTGATATAGTTCCGGAAGACTCGAATATAGGTAAGGTCACCTTCTCCCCGGGAGGAGTGGGCCACAATATTGCACTCAATCTCTCCCTTATGGGGGAGGATGTCTCGTTCATCACAGCAATCGGAGGTGATGTATTCGGCAATGTACTCAGGGAGAATCTCTCTCTTTCCATGGATATAAGCCACGCCCTCCTTACATCCGGACGCAGCGATATATATCTATATGTCTCCTCCCCCGACGGCGATATGTACGTTGCCGTTAATGACATGGAGAACATAAAGAGACTCTCCAGCTCATTCATAAGAGAGAAGAAGGATGTAATCGGAGATGCCGAGTGTGTCGTTCTCGAGGCGAACCTCAACGAGGAGACAGTTAAGGAAGTGTGCACTCATGCCCGCGGCCTTGTGCTTGCAGATGCCGTATCGACATTGAAGGTCGGGAGGCTGGTCTCTTCTTTCGGGAGAATCGATGTCTTCAAGCCCAATCTCATGGAGCTCGAATATTTATATAAGAAGAAGATAGAGAGTAATGAAGAGCTTCTCAATGCCCTCCACTCCCTCCTCGATTCCGGGCTCGGTGCCGTCCTTCTGACTCTCGGAAAGCGGGGCTCTGTTTATATTTCCCCGAAAAGGGTAATATATGCTCCTGCGCGGAGGATTAACTCTGTAAATGCCACAGGTGCAGGCGACAGCTTTTTATCCGGGTTTGCATTCGGGCTCCTCGAGACCGGTGACGAGAGAGAGGCATTGAAGGCTGCGACGGCGGCGGGTGAGATTACGATAAAATCTCCCGACACAGTCTCCAAGGAGATGAAGAGGGAGAGTATATATAAGATAATGAAGGAGATAGAAACATATGATCAGATACCTCGATTATTCTGATGAAGTCAGAGATGCCATAGAGCACAATAAGCCGGTTGTAGCCCTTGAAAGCACAATCATCTCCCATGGGATGCCGTACCCGAAGAACGTCGAGACAGCACTTATGGTTGAAGATGAAGTAAGAAGAAACGGTGCCGTTCCTGCAACAATCGCCATCATCAACGGGAGGCTCAAGGCAGGATTGAGCAAGGATGAAATCGAGTACTTCGGTAAA
>CAVJJV010000003.1:5687-6765 GCA_963650055.1 Comamonas kerstersii
GGCCCTGCCATCACGAAGACCAGCCGACGTGATATCCCGACAATCATCGCAAAGAAGGAAGACGGAGCAACGACTGTCGCCGCGACGATGATTGTCGCCTCCCTTGCCGGAATCGACGTATTCGCCACCGGCGGTGTCGGCGGTGTCCACCGCGGAGCCCAGTCCTCTTTCGATATCTCGGCGGACCTTGACGAGTTCACGAAGACTGGAGTCCTCGTTGTCTGTGCAGGTGCAAAGGCCATCCTTGACCTTCCCCTCACACTCGAATACCTCGAGACAAAGGGTGTCAATGTCGTAGGATACGGAACTGATGAGCTTCCTGCATTCTATACACGTAAGAGCGGCCTCAAGGTTACATGGCGCCTCGACACCCCCTCCGAGATTGCCGCATCATGGGCTGTCCAGAAGGAAATCTATCCAGGGACGGGACTTCTTGTCACAAATCCCATCCCCGAAGAGTATTCAATGGATGCTGGATATATCAACAGGGAGATAGATATTGCAATTGAAGAGATGAAGAAGCTCAAAATCAAGGGTAAGGATACGACACCGTACCTCCTGGACAAAATCCAGAAGCTCACAGGAGGAGAGAGCTTAGAAGCAAACATCAAGCTGGTCTTGAACAATGCCGGACTTGCGTCCGAAATTGCCGTTGCGATGAAGAAACTTTAAAAAGAAGCTCCCGGATTTCCGGGAGTTTCTCGTCAGAGCCAGACCTCGGGCACTTCCATGAGTGCACCGCACTTGGGACACTTTACAATGTAGAGTACAGCTCCCGGATATACATAGTAGCCGTTCTGCGCGCTGCCCTCGGTAGCGAATCTGTGGCTGATGATCATGCCGCTCGAAGACCCGTCCTTCTCACAGTGCATGAGCGAGTAGCTCCATGAGACGTTTTCTCCGTCGGAATGCTTCGGAATACTCTCGCCGCCGTCCCCTCTGCATGCGCCGCCCGAGACGGACGAGAGCTCGTCATCGTTTACTTCTCCGCTCTTATGGAGGCGTGAGAAGAGAGCCTCGGCACCGGAGGAGGAGAGAGAAAGTCCGTTTTCTCCGGCAAGAGCAAGAAGCTCTTCGG
>CAVJJV010000004.1:0-5185 GCA_963650055.1 Comamonas kerstersii
GATGATTATTTGCCAAGTCACTCCGAATTTGTTAACTTAAGACAAAAAACTCGCTCCGAATTTGTTATTTGGAATAAACCTATGTATCTTAAAAGAAGAATAGACAAACAATTGGATAAATGGTTCAAAAAAAAATGCCGCAACTCCGGCTCTCATTGTTGGAATACGTCAATGCGGTAAGACTGAGGCTGTCCGGGAGTTTGCCTGAAGGCACAATCTTGAACTCTTTGAACTGAATTTCTGGACAAACAGAGAGCTCTGCTCTGATTTTGACGGTAGTCTGGAAGTTGATGACTTGGTTTCGAATATTTCATTGCGGTTCCCCGGAAGAACTGTCAAAGAGGGAAAGACACTCTTCTTCTTTGATGAGATACAGGACTGCCCGAGGGCACGGCTTGCATTCAAGAATTTCAAGAACGACGGAAGATATAAGGTAGTGGGAAGCGGATTGTACCTCAGGATAAACGGGTATGCAGCCGGAGACACGACACCAGCCCCGACAGGCTCGGAGAACATCTTTCACATGAAGACGATGGATCATGAAGAGTTTTTATGGGCGGTTGGGTACAGAGAGGAACAGGTTGATGCACTCTCAGGTTATTTTGAACGGAGAAAACCCGTTCCTGCCGGCAGCCACAACCTGTACAGAGGTCTCTTTCTGAAATATGAATGCATAGGGGACTTCCAAGAGTGGTTAAAGAGTATCTGGGGACCCGAAGAATTGTTGATGCTTTCAGATTGATGAACAACATTGTCTTCGATATGAAAAGTGATTTCGGAAGAAGACAGGATAAAAACGGCAATCCTGTTTTCAATGCTCAGGAGGTATCCCGTATACAGAGTGTCTATGACCTTATTCCCACATTTCTTGCAAAAGAGAATAAACGCTTCATTGTTTCAAAAGTTTCAGGCGGATACTATGCACGCAATGACGCCGCTGAATACCTCAGACAGGCTCATATAGTTTCAAAGGTCCATAATGTCGCAGTCCCGTCTCTGCCGCTGGCGGGAGAGAGGATAGAATCCCAGTTCAAGCTCTTTCCTGAAGATATCGGCATCGTAACGTCGATGTATGGAATAGATACCGTTGCAGCCACGAACAGAGGCGAACTCGGACAGGGAAAGGGCGCTCTCTACGAAGCCGTTGTGTTCGACTCACTCAACAAGGCCGGGATAGATACATACTATTCTGCAAAGGAAAGCGGACTGGAAGTTGATTTTGTCATTTCCTATTCAGGCACTGCAACACGGATAGAGGCCAGGGCCAGAACAGGTAATACTAAATCAAGCAGAACCATTCTGAATCATCCCGAACATTACGGAAAAACAAGATTGATAAAAATAGGAGACTACAATAAAAGCGAGGAAGGTGATGCCATCTCCATGCCGCATTACCTGACATTCGCACTGGGGAAAAAGAGCTATGACTTCCAGGCCTGAAGCCGATGCACAACAAATCAATTGATCAGCATTCCGGATTACAGCACAAAGTATAGTGGAATGTAACATCTGCATTGCAGATTCTGTAGAAATGTTCCTCTTATGTGAGGCAATTCAGACTCCATCTGCATCCGCTGCTTTCAAAAGATCCGTTCGATATTCAACGAAAAGTCAAAATTATGGTAGGAATCGCCCATTTCTTTGATGGTAAATTGAATAATGGAGGTTGATTATGATTCTTCATGTATTAGCAGAAGCCAACAGATGCTTCGAATGTAAAAAACCGATGTGCCAGCTCAACGGATGTCCTATCCATACACCTATCCCCCAGATGATTCATCTTCTGAAGGAAGGAAAGCTCAGAGAGGCGGGAAACATGCTCTTTGCAAACAATCCCCTCTCCGTCGTCTGTTCCCTGGTATGCAATCATCAGATGCAGTGCGAGGGAAACTGTATCCAGGGAAAGAAGGGACAGCCCATCCATATTTCATCCATTGAAAACTACATATCAGACACATGTCTCGACCAGATCAAGATCGATATCCCGGAGTGGAACGGTAAGAGAATGGCCATAATAGGTGCGGGCCCCGCAGGTATTACTGTCGCCATCGAGATGGCCAAGAGAGGCTACAAGGTTACAATATTCGATGCAAAGGACAAGATCGGCGGCATCATGCAGTACGGTATCCCGGACTTCAGGCTCCCCAAGTCCATTCTTGCAAGGTACAACACCCTTCTGAGATCAATCGGCATAAGCATAAGGCCGAACACCACGATAGGCGGAGCACTTGAAATCAAGGATCTCTTCAGAGACGGCTACAGAGCCATCTTCATCGGTACCGGTGTATGGAGGCCCAAGAAGCTTGCAATCAAGGGTGAGAGTCTGGGTAATGTTCACTTTGCAATCGACTTTCTGGCTAACCCCGATGCCTACCACCTGGGTGACAATGTCGCCATCATAGGAATGGGCAACACGGCAATGGATGTTGCAAGAACACTCCTGAGAAAGGGAACAAAGCATGTCACTCTCATTGCAAGACGCAACAGAATCGATGCAAGCGAGGAAGAGGCTGAATATGCAAGACTCGACGGAGCCGAGTTCCTCTATGGAAGAAGTACTCTCGAGATAACCGATGACGGTCCTATCCTCGATGAGAATATCCTCGACGAAGAGGGAAAGATCATAGGACGCAAAAACGAGCCGCAGCTCTTCGAGGCAGACTCGACCATCATTGCCGTCAGCCAGGGACCGAAATCGAAACTCGTCAATACAACCCGTAACCTCCAGGCATCCAAGAACGGACTTCTTCTCACCAACGAGAACGGTGAGACTACATGCCCCGGCGTATTCGCTGCAGGGGACGTCGTTCTCGGAGCAAAGACTGTCGTCCAGGCCGTTGCATACTCCAAGAATGTAGCCCAGGCTATCGATGAGTATATACAGAGCCTCCCCGAGGACTATGTCTCCCCGCTCCTGAGCGACGAAGAGTAATATAAGACTTATCTGAACTATCAAAGAAAGAGAATACCATACAGTCCCCAAAGCCCGTATGGTATTTCTATTGCCCGCCTTCATGCAGATCTCCAGTGAATTCCAGCGGGAAGAAAGTTATCTATTTCTCCATAGAAGCCGTCATCTTCCTTAGAAGGAAAACAAGAGCAACGGCAAGAAGCGCCAGTACAGCCGAGCCGATATATCCGGCAACATAGGAGCCGGTAGAGTCGTAGAAGCCTGCACTAAGCTTGGGCCCGATGAAGGCACCGATGCCGTATCCTATGAATATGAGGCCGTAGTTGCGGTTGTAATACTTCGAGCCGAACACATTCCTGACGATAGGAGCGAATACGACAAGAAGACCTCCGAACGAGAACCCGACAAGAGAAATGCATATGATGAAATACACAAGGCTCTCTGCAACTGTAAGCATGCACATGGAAAGTGCATTGAGAACAAGAACAAGAATGAGGGAGTTCCATCCCTTGAGGCGGTCATATATGAAGCCGAATCCGATGCGTCCGCACATATTGGCAAGTGTCATGATGCTGACGCACATTGCAGCCGTCATTGCAGACTGTCCTATCTGCTTCTGTGCAATCGGGGAAGTTGCACTTACCATCATGGTTCCTGCAGCATTGGCGAATATGAAGATGATGAGCATGATCCAGAAGACGGGAGTTCCGACCATCTCCCCTGTGTTGTAGTTCCTCCCGCCGAGCTCCTTCTTTCTCTCTCCTGACGGTGTCCAGCCCTCCGGAAGCCATCCTTCGGGACAGGGCACAATCATCCATGCAACACTTCCCACTCCGATGAGAAAAACAACGGAGAGTATTCTGCATGCGCTCTGTGCACCGTATGTGGAAATGAGCCACTGAGCTATCGGGGACATGATAAAAGGTCCGCACGATGCGCCCGCCTGTACAAGACCGGAGATTGAACCGCTTTTATCGGGAAACCACTTCAATGCAGTCGGAAGACATGCCGGATATATCGTTCCCGCTCCGGCACCGGCCATTATACCGTAGAAGATATAGAGCTGGGGAAGAGAGGAAGCAAAACCTGTAAGGAACCACCCTGAAGCAAAGAATACAAGCCCGAGATATACAGCAGTTCTCGGCTGAAGCTTCTCGGCAAGAAGTCCACCGGCAAATCCCATTGCGCAGTAGACAAACATATATATGGTGTACGCCATACTGAAGTCCGAGCTGCTCCATCCGAATTGAGTAGTCAAAGGGAGAGCGAAGAGACTGAAGAATGCGGTAGCTGATGTGAAGAGGCTCTGGATCCAGACGCCGGCGAAGACACGCCATCTTGTTGAAGATGTTATTTTCATCTCTGAAGCCTCACTGCTGGAGAGTGCCGAGGTCAAGTGCGAGATCACGTCCGCTGAACTTTCCTGCGCTTACGCTTGTGCCGAGCCAGTAAACCATATCTGAGATATCCTCCGCATCGAGGAAAGGAACGTTATCATACATCTCATGGAAATCCTTGAAGTTTTTGCCTGTGAGTTCGTTGATGAACTCTACATAGCTTTCAGTCTCGCACATAGGTGTCTTCACCTTTGTCGGGCAGACGCTGTTGACGACAATCGATGTTCCCTTGAGTTCCTGGGCCAGGGTCTTTGTCAGCCCCCTTACACCCCATTTGGCCATACAGTAGGTTGCAAGTTTCGGCGTCCCGTACATACCCGATGTCGAGGAGATGTTGATGATTCTCCCGAATCCCTGCCTTCTCATATAGATGGCGGCATACTTATCCGTACGCCATGTTCCGATAAGATCTATGTTGATGACCTTCTCCACCATCTGGTCTGTCAGCTCCCAGGTGTAGCCGAAGTTGATGACACCCGCATTTGCAATCACTACATCAATGCGTCCGAAGGTCGCCCATGTCTTTTCGAAGAGATTCTTCATGTCTTCATCCGAGCATATATTGCATTTGACCGCGAGAACCTCGGCCCCCGTCTTCTCGATTTCGGCTGCCGTCTCTCTGAATGTCTCCCCCTCGGGATCCTGCATATCGGCAAGAACAACATTAAAACCGTTTTCGGCAAACTTGAGAGCATGGGATTTTCCCTGCCCCATTGCCCCTCCTGTAATCAAAACCACTTTGCGTTCCATAATGATTCCATCTCCTTGGATACAATAATTTCTTCGGCTATTGTATTTTTTTGAAATCAGGAGAACAAACTGAAGGGTGTAGATAATTTTCTTCGGTAAAAGTCACTTCTTCGGAATTTTGAGAACT
>CAVJJV010000005.1:0-2857 GCA_963650055.1 Comamonas kerstersii
GCATCTATGCGGTCTTGACAGTACCGCCTTCGTCTCGGGTGTGCTTGAAAAGACCGGAAAAAGCGCGGATGCACTCTACGGCATATCGATTGTCCTTTTGATTTATTCTCTATCAGAGGTTCTGGTCTCCCATAAGGCAGTAGCCTACTTCTCGCTTGAACTGGAGCTGGGTACCCCGTTCACGACAAGCGGTGCCGGAAAGCTCTTCAGACTCGGCATCCTCGCCATAGTCACCTCGTTTCTTTCGTTCATACTGTCATATGCCGCATACACACTGCTCTACGGAACCAATACGAACATGTTCCCGATGAAACTCAATGCAACAGGCTCCGTCACCCTCGGAATAATGTTCATAATCATCTCCCTTATGATGAAGTACGGCGCAGAACTCGAAAGACGGGAGTAGCTGAAAAGTTTTTGTTGGCTTATTTTGTTTCTGTCATAGAATAGTTCTATGGAGACCGTCAACGAAGAAGAAATCAAAAGTACCGGGTTCACACCGATAAACGTCAAGAAGCTTGCCAAACGAATCAGCCCTACTCTCTCGAAGTTGATTCCCACTTTTATATACAGGAGGTTCGAAAAGATACTCCACATCAAAGAGCTCAATGAATTCTTCACTCTTCACAGCTCTGACGATGCTCAGACATTCCTTGACGCCGTTGTGGAAAGACTGGATTTGAAGATAAATTTCAGAGGGACCGGAATAAACAGGGTGGAGAGTCTTGCCGGAGAGAGCGTAATGTTTGTCTCCAACCACCCCTACGGAGGCCCCGAGGCCATGCTGCTCTTCTCATACCTCCACCGCCTCTTTCCCGACTGCCGTCTTGTAGCCCAGTCGTTTCTGAAGTTTCTCAAACCTCTCGAGAAGAGCTGTGTCTATAACAAGAAGGATGTCAGGACACTCTACAACGCAGTCCAGAACAGGACATCCCTACTATTATATCCTGCAGGCTACTGCTCGAGGATGCTCTCCTTCGGGGAGGTCTTCGACTACGACTGGAAGCCCTCGTTTGTAAAGATTGCAAAGAAGAACAATATGCCGATAGTGGTATTCCATACAGACGGAGAGCTGAGCCGGAGGATGCACCGCTGGACGAAATTCAGATCCATCTTCAACATCAAAACATCCATAGAGACAATGTTCCTCGTCGACGAAATGTTCAAGCTCTCCGGCAATACCATCAGCATTGAAACAGGAAGCATCATAGACCCGGGGAAACTTGACGGGAGTATCCCGGATAGTGAATGGGCCTCCCGCATCAGAGAATACTCATACAATCTCGGAAAGAACCCGGAACTTGAATTCGACTACAAGAAGGCAGCCACCCTGCCGGAGAGATGAAATGAAAAAGATACTTACCTCCCTCACAATAATCCTCATCTTCACTGCAGCACTCAATGCGGAGAGCCTCTTCTCCTATGAGCTTCTACCTTCATCCCCGCTCTACAGAGAGCCCCTTGCAGACCCGTATTCCTATAGTACATACGTGAGGGGTCTCTTCGCACTCGATAACGAACAACGGCCGAACAGGATAGATGCGATAGTCCTCGAAAGGGACAGGACCACAGGAGAAGAGAGAACATTCTACTCCCTCATCCCGTATGACACCGACGGCCTCAAGGAGAAGAACAACAAGTATATCAACATGAAGACCGGGGTAACGGTCGGGTTGTCGAGAGTGAGATTCAACGGCAGCGACTGGATTCCGCCCCTGGATTTCGAACTTGATCTTGCAGGCTACATCAACAACCTCTTCACAACATTCAGCGGAGCCGACAACCTCGACTTCGACGGCTCATTCTTCTTCGGGGCATCCACCCGTATAGGAGACACAGTCACCCTACGCTTCGGCATCCACCACTTCTCCGGCCACTACGGAGACGAGGTCCTCAAGGAGTTCTACTCGTACAACCAGGTCGATTTCACTTCATCCTATAACGGAAGCTACCTCTTCAACTATGCCCTCTCCCATCCGGATGCGGATAAGAACAAGGATTACTATCTTGCCGGCCTTGTCGAGTATGTCAGGGACAACTCATATTCCGCCGCAGTAAGCGCATCGCTCCCGTGGGGCTTCAGAGTCTATACAGAAGCTGAACTACCGATGAACCCGAGCTGGCTGAGACCTTTTGTTCATGTTCCGGCAGGCTACAGTACAAAGGTGAAGGGAGAGGACAAGACTCTCATAGAGAGAATAGGCGGCAACGAGCACATAACAGAGGAACAGATAGCAGAGGAGGAGAGCATAAAGTCGAATACGGGATACAGGGCATGGAGACTCCACTGCGGGCTGGAATGGAAGTGGGAGTTCTCATCCCTTTCGGTATTCGCCGCCTTCGATATCCAGTTCCACCAGGACGGACAGACGAAGCATACTCCCGGAGGATACTCCCCGTCCAACCCGTGGGAGACGGAAATCACACTGGGGGGAGGAATCGAAATTGCAAGCAGAGGGACGACAAAGGTAAGATTCGAGGCGTACTACCATAACGGCAGAGTTCCCGCGCCTCAATGGTTCTACCAGAGAATGAGTTCGATTACACTCGGAGTTGGGGTTAACTGATTGATAGCTCATGTGTAGAATATTGGTATCATACCCCATACGGTTAAGAAGAAAAGCCGAGGGCTGTGATGTTCTTGATGATATGACCTACAGAGGTATGAAGGACAATCTCTCCTCTGTGCGGAGAAGCACCAAGGTTAATATGGACAAAGCCGAAGCTCAATGATGGATACAGAAGATGCAATACCCTTCCGTCAATATTTGAACTTATGGTTAAATTCGGTCTTGCAATCGATTCGACCTGTGCGGATGACCCTGTAGCTATCTAATCCTTACATATAGATAACCAT
>CAVJJV010000006.1:0-6117 GCA_963650055.1 Comamonas kerstersii
TCTTTTTGTGAAAATCTGAACAGAAGGAGGACAATAAGGAAGTGTTGAAGTATACGGTGAAACGACTCTTGTACAGTGTTGTTATTCTTTTCTTTGTAATGCTCATTGTCTACTCACTTATGTACAATATGCCGGGTAACTATCTCGAGACCAAGGCGCGCGAACTTGCATCGAGGCCGGGTGCCGGTAAGAGCTATCAGCAGTGGCTGGATGACCTGAATGCCCAATACGGTATGGATAAGGGAATCATAAGAGGTTATTTCATATGGCTGGGGACGGCCCTCAGCGGAAACTGGGGTGACTCATGGGCATGGACGATACCTGTCACACAGGAGTTCCATAACACCATTTGGTACAGCTTCGCTCTCTCCCTCATCTCCTTCATAGTTGAAATCCTCGTCGCAATACCGCTGGGGATTCTTGCTGCAAAGAAGCAGTACGGCTTCTCCGACTATTTCACGACTGTCTTCGCGATGATAAGCATCTCGCTTCCGACATTCTTCCTTGCAACACTTCTCAAATACATATTCTCGATCAAGCTCGGCTGGTTCGACCTCACCGGCATGCAGGGAAGGAACTACCAGTTCCTATCCTCATGGGGGAAGTTTCTCGATGTCGCAAAGCATTTCGTTCTTCCCGGGCTGACGCTTTCCATCATATCAATCGGAAGCCTCATGCGTTATACACGTACCAACATGCTTGAAGTCCTCAATGCAGACTACATCCGCACGGCCAGGGCAAAGGGCGTCCCGGAGAAGGTTGTCATCAACAAGCATGCCTTTCGCAATACTCTCATTCCTCTTGTAACAACACTCGGCGGCTCTCTCCCGGGGCTCTTCTCGGGTGCACTCATCACCGAGACTCTCTTCGGAATTAGAGGAATCGGATATGCTTCATACAACTCGATGATCCAGGGTGATATTCCCTTCATCATGTTCTATCTTGCATTCATCTCCATCCTGACACTTCTGGGTAACCTTATCTCCGACCTGCTTTACGCCGTCGTTGACCCGCGTGTAAGGCTGAGCTGAGGGGGAGGATAAAGATGGCTTCATATAATCTCAATGATGTATTAAAGAAAAAAGATATGAGCACCCACAATGTGGAGAATGCAGAGGTTGCACTCGATGATGTGTCTCGTGTAAAGGTCCTCTCTCCCACAAGGCAGGTCGTGAAGCGCTTCCTGCGTAACCGCCTTGCCGTATTCGGGTTCGTCTCGATTATCATACTTTTCATATTCTGCTTCATCGGCCCTCTCTTCTACAGATACGGTCAGAAGGAGACCTTCTATAAGTACGACACAATCAATGTCAAGCTGGGAGTTGCAACGGAGAGCACATCCTTCACGGGATACACAGTCGATTCCTCCGTCAAGGTCGATACCAGTGCCAACAGCTACATGACGACTACGATAAAGGCCATGCAGAGTGCAGGGCTCACATCCTACACGGAAATCTACAGCGACGGTAATGCCTACGAGGTGACAATGGAGGGCGAGAATGTATACACCCTCTCGCAGAGGAGTGCATCCCTCGTTGCATCCTTCGGTATAAGCGAAGTGAAGTGGGCGGAGTATGACGGAGTCACAAGAAAGCTCACGTATACCGCGGAAGCTGCAGACAGCGCTCTCGAATCCCTCGTCATCTCGTCCCTCAAAGGTACGGGCGGTACCTTCGTACTCGATGGAGAGACATATACATACACAATAACAAGCGGAAAGAACTACTCGATTACAAAGACTGTCGGAGGTTTCGTCTACTCCGGTGACGCCCTGGAGTCATCATTCGAGGATGCAGCAGAGGAGGCAGATCTCAACCAGATCTTCTCATATGGCTCAAGCGAGTATTTCGTAACTGCAAGCGGGGACACCAGCATCGTCTACAGAGTCGGAAAGGCCGTTGTTGCACGTGTCTTCACGACATTCGTAATCGATCTCTACGACTCGGGAAAGACTGTCTCTGACGAGTTCAGGAACAATGCACTTCTTTCAGTCTACTCTGCATCAGGTTTTACAGCTGACGGAGAGAACTATCACTTCATTGTCGAGGAGGACGGAGACGTCGTCAGAATCTTCGACAGCAGCAACAGCGAAGTTGGGGAATTCTCGACCTTCATCATCAGACGGAACAACGGGGAAGATACCATCCCCTACGGAGCCAAGCAGGATATCGCGGAGGCTATCTACGACAATCTGGATGCTCTTGAGACAAGTCTTCCACAGCAGACGGAGGACGGCAGGTACGACTACGACGAAGACGGGAACCTCATCTATACACCGACCGAAATCAGAATAAACAAGACAGACAAGAACTATGAACTCTGGGCTTACCAGGTTACATACGTAATCGACCGTTTCGCTTCTCCTTCCTGGTCCCATATCCTCGGAACCGACGGTGACGGATTCGATGTAATGGCACGTATCATGTACGGAGGAAGAGTCTCCCTCATGGTCGGCTTCGTCGTCGTCCTTCTCGAAATCATCCTGGGTGTCATCCTCGGGGGACTTGCCGGTTACTACGGCGGCTGGGTCGACAATGTCATAATGAGACTTGTAGATATCTTCTACTGTCTTCCCTCCACCCCGATAATGATTATCCTGGGCTCCATCATGGATGCAATGAGAATGGATGTCTATACACGTCTCTTCATAATGATGGCCGCTCTCGGCATCATGGGATGGGCGGGAGTAGCACGTCTTGTCAGAGGCCAGATCCTCTCCTTCAGAGAGCAGGAGTTCATGATTGCAGCAGAGGCGACGGGAATAAAGGTCAAGGACAGAATCTTCAAGCACCTCATTCCGAATGTCATGCCCCAGCTCATCGTCATAGCGACAATGGGTGTCGGCGGAACAATCATCACGGAGTCCACACTCTCCTTCCTGGGACTGGGAGTAAAGCACCCGCTTGCAACATGGGGTACCATGATCAACAGCGTCTCGTCGGCATCGGCTATGGCCCACTATGCCTACATCTGGATTCCGGTAGGACTCCTGATCAGCTTCACCGTTATTTCATTCAACTTCGTCGGAGACGGACTCAGAGACGCTTACGATCCTAAGGGAAAGAGGTAATTCATGTCAGATCATTCATCATATATTTCAGGAAAGGAATCCAGAAGGATTACTAAATTCAACAGAAGGGTGACAAGAAAGCTTGAGGCCGAGAGGGCTGATGCCAGCAGGGATCCCAGTCTCTACACAACAAAAATGAATAACCCCGACAATGTCGTCGAGTTCGACAACGTATGTACCTTCTTCTTCTCGGAAGTCGGTACCGTGAAGGCAGTCGACGGAATCACATTCGAAGTTCCGAAGAACAGCACGGTCGGAGTCGTAGGAGAATCTGGATGCGGTAAGAGCGTCACATCGCTCTCTTTAATGCAGCTTCTGCAGCGTCCGTCGGGACAGGTAGTCGGAGGAGAAATCAGATTCAACAAGGGTGACGGTACGGCCTACAACATCGTGAACACTCCCAACTCCGTCATGGAGACAATCAGGGGCAACAGGATGAGTATGATCTTCCAGGAGCCTATGACGAGTCTCAACCCGGTATTCAGAATCGGAGAACAGGTCGATGAGGCCATCATCCTCCACAATCCCGATATGAGCCAGGAGGATGTGAAGGCAAGGACCCTCGAGCTATTGGAGATGGTCGGTATCGCGAACAAGGAAGGCGTCTATGAGATGTATCCTCATGAGCTCAGCGGCGGAATGAGACAGCGTGTCATGATTGCCATCGCCCTTGCATGTAAGCCCGAACTCATCATCGCAGACGAGCCGACGACCGCACTCGATGTCACAATCCAGGCCCAGATACTCGACCTCCTGGAGAACCTCAAGAAGAAGATCGGGTCCTCGATCATGCTCATCACCCATGATTTGGGAGTAGTTGCCGGAATGGCTGACTATGTCGTAGTCATGTATGCGGGGCGTGTAATCGAGAAGGGAACTGCGGATGATATTTTCCATCATCCTGCACATCCCTATACAATCGGACTCATGAAGAGCAAGCCTGTCGTCGGAAAGAAGGTCGATAAGCTCTACAATATTCCCGGAAGCGTTCCGAATCCGGTCAATATGCCCAACTACTGCTATTTCCGCGACCGTTGTGAGATGCAGTGCGATAAGTGCGGAGGCATCTATCCCCCGTCAATCCGCATCAGCGATACCCACGTGGTGTCATGCTACAGGTATTTTGACGAGGATAAGGTTATTGAATATCCCAAGACTGTGAATCCGGAGGAGCTGTAAGATGGAAGAAGAAATCAAGAAGACAAACGTGCTTGACGGTGCAGAGAAAGACCCGGAGAACCTTCTTGTTGTAAAGAACCTGAAGAAATATTTCCCTATCAAGAGCAGCTTCTTCAAGATGGTTATAGGTAATGTAAAGGCGGTCGACGGTGTTTCCTTCAAAATAAAGAAGGGAACGACGATGGGCCTTGTCGGAGAATCGGGATGCGGTAAGAGTACAATCGGAAGGACGATTCTCAGACTCCAGGATAAGACAGAGGGAGAGGTCTACTTCAACGGACGCGAGCTTTTCTCCCTCAGTAAAGAAGAGCTGAGAAAGGAGAGACCGAACATCCAGATCATCTTCCAGGATCCCTATTCCTCCCTCTCCCCCCGTCTACCTGTCGGTGAAATCATAGGAGAGGCAGTGAGGGAGCACAATATAGTTCCCCCGGAGGAATTCGACGAGTATATCACAAGAGTCATGGCTGCATGCGGACTCCCGGAGTACGCGAAGGCGCGTTACCCCCACGAGTTCTCAGGCGGACAGAGACAGCGTATATGCATAGCACGTGCGCTTGCCCTCAATCCCGACTTCATCCTCTGTGACGAGCCGGTATCTGCACTGGATGTCTCCATCCAGGCCCAGATAATCAACCTTCTCAAGGATCTCCAGAACCAGTTCGGACTGACGTATCTGTTTATATCACACGATCTTTCGGTCGTAGAGCATATTTCAGATACAGTCGGTGTCATGTACCTCGGCAACATGGTTGAGTTCGCCCCGACGGAGAAGCTCTTCAAGAAGCCTCTCCACCCATATACGGAGGCACTCTTCTCGGCTATCCCGGTACCCGACCCCGATTTCCACATGGAGAGAATAATACTTGAAGGTTCCATCCCGTCACCTGCAAATCCACCAAAGGGATGCAAGTTCCATACCCGCTGCCGTAAGTGCATGGAGATATGTAAGTATGTCGCACCCGAGTTCAAGGAAATCGAGAGCGAACACTACTGTGCCTGTCATCTCTACAACAGTGAAGAGGAGACAAAAGCGTGCCTCGACCTTGCCGCGAGGGAGAAGGTGAGGGAGATACAGGAAGCAGAAGCTAAGAACGAAAAGAAGAAAGGAAAATAAGATGTTCTTCAGTAAGAAGAATAAAAAAGAAGAAATCGAGGACGACGGCAGAAGCTTTGCGGATATGAACGTGGAGGGGATGCCGTGGTACCGCCCGAAGCAGAATACCGATTCCGACAAAGGAGAGACTCCCCAGCTCACAGAGAGTGAGTACAAGTCATTCCTCTCGGGGGTACTCAAGGCCGCCCTCCTCATTGCTGCCATCTTCGGAGGTGTCTATTTCCTCTTCATTCTCTTTCTTGATGTCGTTGTATTCGGCAACTGAAGAGCAACATTCACAACGAAATATTCAACGAGGCTTCACTCAGGAGCCTCTTTTCTACAACATTTCTGTTGCAAATGCACCCCTCTGATTATAAAATCGGAGATGTAAGGGGAAAGAGTTATGGCACGTCTGCAGCAGCATTACAGCAACACATATAACAATGTCCTCATAAGCAATGGGGGGGGGGTATCCTATCAGATAGGATATAGCCATACCCAATTATCAGATACATCAATAGTTAACAGAAACCGCACGATATTTCAGTGCGGCTTTCTGCATGAGTTTTCAAAGTTGTTTTTAGTTCCTCGTAGAGGAAAGGGAATATTCGATCAATTAAGGAAGGTAAAGAAATGAGAAAGGTATTAACAATTTTACTTACGGCCCTTGCCGTAATGATTATTGCAGTATCATGTGACGACCATGTCCATACGTATTCAGATAAGTGGACCTGGGATGAGACTTATCACTGGCATGCAGCTACATGTG
>CAVJJV010000007.1:0-7252 GCA_963650055.1 Comamonas kerstersii
GAGGCATATAGGGGAGAAATCATCGGAGTCACAGGGCCCGTAGCAGGAGGAAAGTCTACATTCGGAAGGGTCTTCCTTTCTGAGTTCCCCTACTCGGGATCCATCACCTACGGCTCTGTTGATATCACACAGTTCAGTGAAAGAAAGATATCCTCTATCTTCGGTTATCTCGGACACGACAGTGAGCTCTTCTCAGACACGATAAAGAACAATGTCCTCTGCGGGAAGGATGATGATGTATTGAAATACCTTGAGATGGTGAGGATGAAGGATGAGGTACTGGGGATGGAAGAGAGAGAGGACACATTCGTCGGAAGCTCGGGGGAAAGGCTCTCCGGCGGCCAGAGAAAGAGACTCGCGCTCGCCCGCACCCTTTCGCATCCCCGTCCCGTACTGATTTTTGACGATCCATTCTCTGCGCTTGACAGGAAAACAGAGGATGAAATCTTCCTTAATCTTCGGGAATACGCAAAAGACAGGATAATATTTCTTATCTCCCACAGGCTCTACAACTTTCCCCGTGTCGACAGGGTTCTCTATATCGACAGGGAGAGAAGTTATACAGGAACCCACGATGAGCTTATGGCTTCCCTTCCGGAATACAGGAATCTATATGCTGCCCAGGAGGATGAAAAGAATGAGAAAGAGTAATACGATTTACAATACAATTTCCGGTTTCCTGAAAGAACATCCTGTTCTCCTGGGAACAACCCTACTCTCTGTAATCCTCTCTGTTGTGATATCTGTAATACCTCCCCTGATTCTTGCCCGAATCATAGACAGCCTGACCAAGGGAATCACACCGGGAATACAGCTTATCATCATGTATCTCATGCTGATACTCCTCGAGGGCCTGTCGTCCTCAGGTAAGGAAGCACTTCTTTCAGTGCTGGGAGAAAAGATGACCCATTATCTGAGGTCAGGACTGGCTGCCAAACTCCATTTTCTCGAAGCAGAGACACTACTCTCAAAGAAACCGGGGGAGACTGCAGCTCTCTTTACATCAGATGTCGACACAATTGAGTCTCTCTTCTCCTCCGGTGTCATCAGCATATTTTCAGATACCGCGAAAATAGTCTCCGTGATGGCTGTGATAGCCGTAAAGAATACCGGCCTCTTTCTGATACTCCTCTTCGTTCTTCCCCTTCTTGCACTCTTTACACGTCATGTACAGAAAAGCACACTCGAGGCCGAGATTGAAAACAGGAAGGCTGTGGAGAAACTCTCGGGAGAAGTGCCGGAGACGGTACACAACATAAGAACCATACATAACCTCTTTCTCGAGAACTATATGGAAAGGCGCTACACGCATCTGATCGAAAAAAGCAGGAAGGCAGTAGAGACTACAAACTTCTATGACTCTATATACTCTCCCCTTGTTATGACTCTCAACTGTGCAGTAATTGCCTCAGTTATGCTTCTCTCCGCTTCAGGTAACAGATTAGTACTTACCTTCTTCGGCATGTCTACTGGAACTGCCGTTGCAGTAATAAACTACATTTCATCACTCTTCTCCCCCGTCGAAAGTCTCGGGATGGAACTCCAGCAAGTAGAGTCCGCCATGGCCGGAGTAAGAAGAATAAATGAATTTCTCTCCCTGGAGGAAAGGAAAATGGTGAGTGAAGAAATTACTTCACCCGGCGGTGGAGTAAAACTCGAGAATGTAACCTTCGGCTATACGGAGAGCCCGGTTTTGAAGAATTTCTCTCTTAGTGTAAAAGAGGGAGAGCATGTAATTATCAGAGGGCGAACAGGAGCGGGTAAGAGTACAATATTCAAGCTCCTTCTCGGCCTCTACAAGCCGCATTCCGGGCGCGTTACAGTCTCCGGTGTTGATGCCGATAAAATTCCGGAGGGGGAGAGACGGAAAATAATAAGCTGTGTCGAACAGCATTTCAAGCATGTCCGGGGATCCGTCATCGACCAGATCACCCTGCACGACAGCGCCATAGCAGAGGAAGACGCCGTCAGGGCCCTCGCTCTTGTGGGACTTGAAGAAAAGGTTGAAAGTTTTCCATCCGGATACAGAACAGAGTGCAGCGGCAATCTATTTTCCGAGGGGGAATGGGAGCTTCTCTCCATTGCAAGGGCAACAGCATCAAACCCGAAGATTCTGCTTCTCGACGAAATTACGGCAGGACTGGACTCGGGGACGGAAAGAAGAGTTCTCGATGCCCTCGATAAGGCCTCCATCGGCCGGAGTGTCATTTCAATCTCCCATAGGCCCGATGAATGCGGAAGCATGAGGATAATCGACCTGCATCAATAGAGCGGCAGAAAACGGAAAAACAACACTTCGGAAAGCCTCCACCCTAATTCTGCCGCGGTGTCTCCATGTTCTTCTTAGCTTCTGAAAGCATAAGCTTAATCCTGTTGAGCTGGTTGACGAGGCTTGCTCCGGGGTCGTAGTCGACAGCCACGATATTACTCTGAGGGTATGCCTTCCTGATTGCCTTGATGACCCCCTTCCCCACTACGTGGTTCGGCAGGCATGCAAACGGCTGGATGCATACGACGTTGGGGGTGTTGTGGGTTATGAGCTTGATCATCTCGCCGGCAAGGAACCATCCCTCTCCGTATTGGTTACCGAGTGAAAGGAAAGGCTCCGTCATCCTGGCTATAGAGTAAATGGAGAGAGGAGCATCGAAGCGTTTACTCTTCCTGAGAGCATCTACGGCAGGACGGCGGAAGTAGTCGAAGACTTTCAGAGTCCCCTTTGAAATGAAATGGTATTTCTTTCCCGCCCCGAAGTATTTAACCTTGTACTGTCTGTTGAATGCACTGAAGTTGAAGAAGTCCAGGAAATCAGGAACGACGGCCTCGGCGCCTTCACTTTCGAGAAGTTCAACAAGATGGTTGTTTGCAAGCGGCATGTATTTGACAAGTATCTCGCCGACAATTCCGACTCTCGGCTTTTTAATGCTTTCGTCCATCTCGAAGTTGTCAAAGGCATCGACTATTCCCCTGCATACCTCTTTGTAGCTGTACTCCGAACGTGGGTTCAGAAGGGAGTCTATACATATCTTCTCCCACTTTTCGTGGAGTGCGTCTGCAGATCCCTTCACCTTCTCGTACGGTCTTACATGATATAAACAGCGCATGAAGAGGTCGCCGTAGACTATAGCCCTCGCTCCATCGCGTATGAGACCGTAGGAAAGCTTGAACCCTTCATTCTTCTCCATACCGTTGGCGTTTAATGATATTACCGGTATATGACCGAATCCCGCATTCGAGAGTGCTCGTCTTATAAGGGAGACGTAGTTGCTCGCCCTGCAGCAGCCGCCGGTCTGCGTCATTATGATTGCAAGGTGATCGGTATCATATTTACCGGAAAGAACTGCATCCATGAACTGACCGACCATGAGAATTGAGGGATAGCATGCATCGTTGTTCACATACTTGAGACCGGCATTTATTGCACTGCGGTTGTCATTATCGAGGATGACGAGATTATAGCCGTACTTACGGAATACAGCCTCCACCATGCTGAAATGGATCGGGCTCATCTGGGGAGCGAGAATGGTATACCCATCCTCTCTCATCTTCTCTGTGAACTCGACTCTCTTATAAGGTGTGACGGCACCCTTTTTTCTGGAGTTGTTCTTCTCCCTTGCTTCCATTGCATAGAGAAGGGACCTTATCCTGATCCTCACCGCACCGAGATTCGCTACTTCGTCTATCTTCAGAACTGTATAGAGTTTTCCGGCTTCCTCGAGTATTTCGTTCACCTGATCGGTCGTGACGGCATCGAGTCCGCAGCCGAATGAATTGAGCTGCAGGAGCTCCATATTGTCGTAGTGCGTAACGAACTCCGCCGCAGTATAGAGGCGCGAGTGATATACCCACTGGTCCACGACTCTGAGGGGACGCGTGGGAACGAAGTCGACGGGAACGCTGTCCTCTGTAAGGACATTGAGGCCGTAGGATGCTATGAGCTCGGGAATGCCGTGATTGATCTCCGGGTCAATATGATAGGGCCTTCCTGCAAGCACTATGGCCTTCTCCCCGTTCTGGAGGGTCTTTTCAACAAGTCTCCTTCCCTCTTTTCTTATATCTTCCTTGGCATTATGCTGCTCCTCCCAGGCCTCGTGTACCGCAGCCTTCACTTCCCGGGAAGGTATTTTCCACTCTTCAGAGCAGATTTCGGAGAGTCTCTTTTCAACAGTCCTTTCATCCGTGAATGCCATGAAGGGGTGGATGTATCTGATTCCCTTCTCTTCGATGTCCTCGACATTGTTCTTGATGTTTTCAGGGTATGAAATGACTATGGGGCAGTTGTAGTATCTCTTCTGGGGATTCTCAGTCTCCGGGTGCTCATAGTAGACGCTCGGATGGAATATTGTCTTCACTCCGTTCTCTATGAGCCACTCCACGTGACCGTGGGCAAGTTTTGCCGGATAGCACATGGACTCGGAGGGAATGGATGTCATCCCCTTTTCATATATCTTTCTTGATGCAAAAGGAGAGAGAACAACCCTGAAACCGAGCTTTTTGAAGAAGGTCGCCCAGAATGGGTAGTTTTCGTACATATTGAGGACCCTGGGGATTCCTATCGTCCCCCTGACGGCTTCATTCTCTTCAAGAGGCGGATAATCGAACATCCTCTCACGCTTGTATTGAACAAGGTTCTCCCCCTTCTTCACGCCACAGGTGTTTCCGAGAGGCTTCTCGCAGCGGTTTCCGCTTATATGTCTTCTCCCGCCGCTGAATATATTGAGTGTCAGCATACAGTTGTTGCTGCAGCCTCCACAGCGGCGGGAGGATGATGTATAGCTTAGAGTTTCGATATCGGAAAGGGAGAGCATCGACGACTTTCCGCCTGTATAGTTCCTCAATGCAATCAATGCGGCCCCGAAGGCTCCCATGACACCTGAAATGTCGGGGGAAATCACCTCCGTCCCGGCTATCTTCTCGAAAGCCGAGAGTACCGCCATGTTATGGAAGGTTCCCCCCTGGACTACGATATGCTTTCCCAGTTCCTCTGCACTCGAGAGTTTTATGACCTTATAAAGGGCATTCTTTATGACTGAATATGCAAGCCCTGCAGATATGTCGGCTACCGATACACCTTCCTTCTGTGCCTGCTTGACATTGGAGTTCATGAAGACCGTGCATCTTGTCCCGAGGTCGACGGGATGAGGAGCAAAGAGCGCAATCCTCCCGAACTCCTCGGCCGTATACCCGAGGGACTGGGCAAAGTTCTCGATGAACGAACCGCAGCCGGAAGAACATGCCTCGTTGAGCATTATGGAGTCGACCACCCCGTTCTTGATGCGGATGCATTTCATATCCTGCCCACCTATGTCGAGGACGCAGTCGACAGCGCTGTCGAAGAAAGATGCTGCTGTGCAGTGGGCGATGGTCTCCACTATCCCCCCGTCAAGCGAGAAGGCAGTCTTGAGGAGGGCCTCTCCGTATCCTGTGGAGCAGCTGCCGGCAATCACGGCACTCCGGGGCATCAGAGACGCCATCTCCTTTATTCCTGCTTTCGCTGCCTCAACGGGGTTACCCCTGTTGTTTGTATAGTACGAGTAGAGCAGTTCTCCCTTGTCGGAGATGAGTGCAAGCTTTGTCGTTGTACTTCCCGCATCTATTCCGAGAAAGCAGTTACCGGAGTATTTAGAAAGATCTCCTCTCTTCACCTTCGCCTTCCCGTGCTTCGAGATGAAGGCTGCGTACTCTTCCTCTGTATTGAAGAGTGAAGGAAGTCTCGGCATTTCGAATGTGACCTTGACTCCGCTCTTGAGTCTTAGAATGAGGTCTACGATTTTGACCGGTGTCTCATCTCTGCTCTCCAGCGCAGCACCGAAAGCTGCAAAGAGATGTGAGTTCTCCGGGTCGACTGTCGTTTTGTCTGTGAGCCCGAGTGTTCTTATAAACGCCTTCTTGAGCTGGGGAAGAAAATGTAAGGGTCCTCCGAGGAATGCCACACACCCTTTGATCGGCTTACCGCAGGCAAGTCCGGAAATCGTCTGCGTGACTACAGCCTGGAAAATCGAAGCCGCAAGGTCGGCCTTTGTCGCCCCTTCGTTGATAAGGGGCTGGATATCTGTCTTGGCAAAGACACCGCAGCGTGCGGCTATGGGGTAAATCTGACTGTAGTTCTCCGCTTCTCTGTCGAGTCCGGCGGCATCTGTCTCCAAAAGCGACGCCATCTGGTCGATGAAGGATCCCGTACCACCGGCACAGACACCATTCATCCTCTCCTCGAGCCCCCCGGTGAAGTAGATTATCTTTGCGTCCTCTCCTCCGAGCTCAATCGCCACATCGGTCTGCGGCGCATACTTCTTGAGGGCGGAAGCGACTGCAACCACCTCCTGGACAAACTTGATCTTAAGAGATGAGGAGAGATTGATCGCCCCGGAACCGGTAATCGATAGGGAGAGTTCACACTCCCCGAGCTTTTCTCCCGCATCTTCAAGAAGAAGAGAGAGAGTTTCCTGAGTGTGGGCCTGATGGCGCTTGTACTCACCGTAGACGAGGTTGTCATCCTCATCAAGAATTACAAGTTTGACGGTTGTCGATCCGATATCTATTCCTGCGCGGTATCTCTTCATAATAAATCCCTTTCTGCTATGGAGAGCATTGCTTATTACTTTTTCCCCTTGAGATAGAACCTTGACTCTTTTCCCTCCATCAGCCTTATGAAATTGGCCTTATGACGGCATGCAACGAAAATGACCATCATGGCATCAAGTACCACCACATTCCAGGTGGAACCGAAGAGAAGGAGAAGAAGCGGAGAGACAAGAAGTGCAATTACAGTCGAAAGCGACATATACTTCGTCGAGAGCAGAAGAGCAATCATCAACAGTGTCGAGACAAGCCCCACTCTCCAGTCTGCAACCCAGAGAGTCGAGAGTGAGACAAGAAATCCCTTTCCTCCCCTGAAATTGTACCATAGAGGAAAAGAGTGTCCGATCACTGCAAAGATGCCGGTGTATACGGCACCCAGCTGATAGAGTCCGAGATACTTTTCAAAGAGAAGCGCCGATGTCAACACAACGGCTATACCCTTCAGTATGTCGAGAGCAAGGACAAGCCATGCCAGCGGGCCGAAGCTGCGCTTGAAGTTCGTAAATCCGGCGTTCCCGCTTCCGAGTGTCCTTATGTCCTTCTTATATACAGCCTTTGAAAGCGTGATTGCAGGATTCCATCCCGCAATAAGATATGCAGAGACTGCTGATGCTATGTATAGAATATAATCTTCCATTCTCCCTACTCCAGAATCAGAATATAATCGTATATATCC
>CAVJJV010000008.1:0-4495 GCA_963650055.1 Comamonas kerstersii
ATGCAATCGTAATCAACAAGACAACGGAAGCTGAAAAGGGCGATATCGCAACAGTCGACTACGAGGTGGTTGAAGACGGCGGTGTCGATTTGGATTTCTCGAGAGACGATTTCTCGTTCACAATCGGAACAACATACAACACATTCAAGCTCGATGATGATGTCATCGGTATGAAGGCGGGCGACAAGAAGGTTGTTACAAGAACATATGCCGAAGACGACGAGAATGCACCTGCTCCCGAATTCCAGGGTAAGGAACTCAGCATCAGGATAACCCTCAAGAAGCTCAAGACAAAGGAACTGCCGGAGGTTGATGACGAATTTGCACAGGATGTAAAGTCCGAGTACAAGACAGTGGAAGATCTCAGGGCCGGAGTGAGAAAGGATCTCGACGACAAGCTTTCGTCCTACCGTGAGGAGGCAAAGGAGCAGGCTGTAATATCGGCAGTATTGAAGAATGCTGATTTCGCAGTCCCTGAGTCCATGGTCAATGCAATGGCTGAAAGCAGATGGGACAGCCTTGCGAAAAATGCATTCGGAAATGAAAAGACCCTCCTGGGCTACCTCAAGAGCATAGGAGAGACAAAGGAAGAAATCATTGCTTCATGGCATGATGAAGCCGTAGAGGAATCGAAATTGGAAATTCTTCTCACCGCCATCTGCAGGAAGGAGAACTTCGAGGTTACTGAAGACGATCTCAAGACTCTGGACGGCGGCTCATTCGAGAAGCTCAGCGAGAGCGACAAGGAGAAATACAAGTCCTACTTCGAAGAGCAGATCAGGATGAATAAAGTCACCCCGTTCCTCCTTGAAAACAATACCTTCAAGGCTGTAAAGGTAGAAGAAAAGAAGGAAGAGGAGTAATCCAGTTTGACTACACCGAAAATGAATACATACGTTCCCTACGTTCTTGAACAGACAGGTACGGGGGAACGTACATACGATATCTTCTCACGTCTTCTGAAGGACAGAATCATCTTCGTCGACGGAGAAATCAACGATGCGATGGCGGACCTTGTCGTTGCACAGCTTCTCTTTCTCGAGAGCGAGAACCCGAAGAAGGATATCAACCTGTATATAAACTCCCCCGGAGGAAGCGTGACTGCAGGACTTGCAATTTACGACACCATGCAGTATATAGCCTGCCCGGTAAGGACGATATGCATAGGCCAGGCATGTTCGATGGCCGCTCTACTCCTTGCAGGAGGCGAGAAGGACAACCGTTTCATACTCCCCTCGGCTAGGGTGATGATCCATCAGCCCTCCGGCGGAGCCGAAGGCCAGGCTTCAGATATCATCGTAACCAACAGAGAACTCCAGAGACTCAAGAATCTCACGACCGGCATTCTCGTAAACCATACAGGAAGGAGCAGGGAGGAAGTCGAGAAGGATATCCTCAGGGACCACTACATGAGTGCAGAGGAGGCTCTCTCCTACGGAATCGTCGATAAGGTAATGAAGAAGAATGGCCAGAAATAATAAATATTGTTCATTTTGCGGCCGTCCGCTCGACGGCTCCGTGCGTGCAGTAACGGGTCCCGGAATCGCGATATGCGAAGAATGCATCGAAACATGCAACGATATAATCCGCAAGCAGCAGAAGGCGGAGGAAATCAACGAGTTCGCCGATCTCGATATCCCCACACCCGAGGAGATAAAGCGCTATCTCGATGAGTATGTCATCGGCCAGGAAAACGCAAAGAAAGTTCTCTCCGTTGCTGTCTACAACCACTACAAGAGAATCAAATACGCCGAGAAGATCGAGGAGAGCGGAGTTGAAATCGACAAGTCCAACATCCTTCTCATCGGACCGACGGGAACGGGAAAGACACTTCTTGCAAGGACACTTGCAAAGAAGCTCAACGTTCCGTTCGCCATTGCGGATGCAACCACCCTCACCGAGGCGGGATACGTCGGAGAGGACGTTGAGAACATTCTTCTCAAGCTCATCGAGGATGCCGATTTCGACATAAAGAAGGCCGAGAAGGGAATCATCTTCATAGACGAGATAGACAAGATTGCAAAGAAGGGAGAGAACGTATCAATCACCCGTGATGTCTCCGGAGAGGGTGTACAGCAGGCCCTGCTGAAGATCATCGAGGGCACCGTTGCCTCCGTTCCTCCCCAGGGCGGAAGAAAGCACCCGAACCAGGATATGCTGAAAATCGACACATCCAATATCCTCTTCATATGCGGAGGGGCATTCGTCGGACTCGACAAGGTGATCGAGAAGAGAACGGCGGTATCATCAATGGGTTTCGGGGCCAAAGTCGAGGAGAACGAGGAAAAGGATCTCGGAGAACTCTTCAAGCTTCTTCATCCGGATGACCTCGTTAAATTCGGCCTTATCCCGGAGTTCATCGGAAGACTCCCCATCCATGTCAGTCTCGAGAATCTCAAAGAGGAGGATCTTGTAAGAATTCTCACAGAGCCAAGAAACTCCATCATAAAGCAGTATACGACTTCATTCGCCCTGGACGGCATAAAGCTCACATTCACCGATGAAGCGGTGAAGGCGATAGCAAAGAAGTCCTTCGAGCAGAAGACGGGAGCCAGAGGCCTCAGGAGCATCGTCGAGAACCTCATGATGGATATCTCCTACTCCATCCCGTCGGTACCCGGAGTGAAGGAAGTCATTGTTGAGGAAGAAAGCGTGACGAAGGGAACGAACCCGAAAGTCATCGGAAGCGACAGCAGACTTCTCGAGCTCAGATAAAGAGTCAGGCAGCCCCGAACGGGGCTGTTTTTCATCCTCTGTTGCTTCCCTTTCATCACGGCTGTTAACACTCTTCATTATTATCAGAATTTGTACTTTACAGACCAGTATAATAACAAAAGATAACCATACTCTCCGACTGGCACAAATGTTTCTTTCTCTTTTATCTGCCGCAAGGCAGGAGGAATACTATGAGAAAGGACATTTTATCACAGAGGGAGGACGAGCTGTTTTCGTCCCTGGTCATCGACTACAACAGGGCGGACGGGAAGAACAGAGAAGATGAGGACTTCATAAAGAGCAGGACAAAGGAGCTTGTCTGGAGAATATGCCGGGAGAGACTTTTCGTTGCAGACGACCTGATCTCTTCTCTCTACATCAATATCCATGATGACCTCGACAAGATCATCAGTGCCTACAGGATATCCCTGAAGACCTTCAACCACTATCTCAAGCAGGTCTGCATCTACCGTATCAGAAGAGTAAGGCAGGAGAACAGATTCCCCGACTATCTGGATTTGGAGTATGCAGGAGAAGCGGAGGATTCCCTCTATACCCTCGATGACTACAGCGCCGTCTACAACGGAGAGGAGATAAGAAACGGAAGCAGAGTCATATTCAACTCCGGCCGCTATCTCGATATGGACATGAAGGCTGCAGCAGATTACATAACACACACGCAGAACCGCAATGCCGCATCTCCGCTTACAAAGAGGGAGGAGGCGCTCAGAGGCATGCTCGACAACAGATACTTCCGCCGTAATTTTCTCTTCTTCATCCTCGCTCTCCCCGCTGGCGAGAACGAGAAGGAGGCGGAGAATTATTCGCGTGTCTTCCAGACCGACGAAGGGGCCTTCTCACGCCTTCTGGCACTCAAGAATGAGCTCATTCTCCATAACTACCCCAACAGGGAGAAGAACCTTGAACTTGCGGCGATGCACTGGAGGATGATGGCAAGAATCAAGAACAACATGTACACTGCCGGATCGAAGGAGGAGTACCGGATGCTCAATGAAAACTACATGGCTCATGTAAGATGCCACCGTAACCGCATCAGAGATGCCCAGCGCTCTATGAGAGGCATAATACACAGCGATATTGCCTCCATCCTCGGTGTATGCAGGACGACTGTGACGATGGGCATCAGGAAGGTAAGGGAGGAGCTCGAGAGGATAAACAGAGCATATTCCGTCTAGCCTAATTCAGAATAGAATAATAGAATTGAGTCCGGAGGCTCATAGTGAAGCTCTATTTTGCATCTGGAAACGACCATAAGAAAAAGGAGATGTCCCGTCTGCTCGGAGGATACGAACTGACCCTTCCCAAAGAGGAGGGAATAACATTCGATCCCGATGAAAACGGTGAAACATTCATAGATAACGCCGTCATAAAGGCTGCAGCCCTCTATGACATCGTCCATGCCCCCGTCCTCTCGGATGACTCGGGACTCTGCGTCGAGGCTCTAGGCGGACAGCCGGGAATACACACCGCACGTTACGGGGAGGAAAACGGCCGCAGGCTCACGGACAGGGAAAAGTACATGCTCCTTTTGAAGAACATGGAGGGAGAAAAGAACAGGAAGGCTGTATTCGTCTGTGCAGTATGCCTCTATCTCTCCCCCACCCGCATCTACATCGTCCAGGAAAACGCAGAGGGTGAAATCGCCTTCTCTCCGGCGGCAGGAGACGGAGGATTCGGCTATGACCCGGTCTTCTACAACAACGAGGCAGGAAGGATTGTTGCTTCACTCGACGAGGGGGAGAAGGACCTCTACTCCCAC
>CAVJJV010000009.1:0-14134 GCA_963650055.1 Comamonas kerstersii
CACATGCTCCTCTCGCGTATCGTCTACCTTCTCTCTCTCCGCTGGAAGAACGGTGCTCTTCCCCTGACTTTCGTCAGCATGGACAACTGTTCGATGAACGGCGCTAAGCTGAGAGCGGCTCTGCTGCTCATTGCAGAGAAATATGTCGAGGCGGGCTCTGTCGAGAAGGCGTTTCTTGATTATATCAGCAACGAGAAGAAGGTAAGCTTCCCCTGGTCCATGATAGATAAGATTACTCCCCGCCCCGATTCATCGGTCCTCGAGACACTGAAGAAGGAAGGATGGGAGGATATGGATGCAATAGTGACAGGAAAGCACACATATATAGCACCCTACGTCAACGCTGAGGAGACACAGTACCTTGTCATAGAGGACAGCTTCGCCAACGGAAGGCCCGCCCTCGAGAAGAGCGGCGTTTACATGACAGACCGCGACACCGTCAACAGAACCGAGAGAATGAAGGTCATGACATGTCTCAATCCTCTCCATACTGCACTTGCACTCTCGGGCTGCCTTCTCGGCTACAGCCTCATCAACGAGGAGATGAAGGACGAGGACCTTGTAAAGATGATAAAGAGACTCGGATACGTAGAGGGACTCCCCGTCGTGACCGACCCGGGAATCATCAAGCCGGAGACATTCATAGATGAAGTTATCGGCCGCCGTCTTCCCAACCCCTTCATGCCCGACACTCCCCAGCGTATTGCAACAGATACCTCCCAGAAGCTCTCGATCCGCTTCGGAGAGACAGTGAAGGCATACATGGAGAGGAAGATGGATCTCTCGTCCCTCTCGGTTGTTCCTCTTGTCTATGCTCTCTTCATCCGCTACTGGCTTGGTGTGGACGACAGCTTCAAAGCCTTCGAGCCCTCCCCGGACCCGATGGCCGACGAGATAAAGGCAGACCTCTCTGAAATTGAAGCGGGGAAGAAGATTGTGTCCTACAGCGGAGTGAAGAAGCTTCTCTCCAACGAGAAGATCTTCGGCTACGATGTAACGGAGACGGTTCTCTACGACAGGGTTATCGAGAACCTCGATATGATGGTTTCTGAGGCCGGAGGCGTCAGAAAGGCAATCCATAAGACAGTAAATTGATTTAAAAGGAATAAGGAATTGATCGATGAAGACACTTTATGACTGTATTGTGATAGGTTCCGGAGTTGTCGGTTCGGCCGTGGCAAGGGAACTCTCACGCTATAACCTCAAAATAGGGGTTCTGGAGAAGAATTTTGATGTCTGTAACGAGACAAGCGGCCGCAACTCTGCCGTAGTCCACGGCGGGTTTGCTAATCCCACGGGGTCTCTGAAGGCTAAATGTTGCGTAGAGGGCAACAGGATGATGACAGAGCTCTCGTCCGAGCTCGGCTTTCCGTTCTCACGCTGCGGCAAGGTTCTTGTCGGTAATACCGAAGAGGACAGGGCCCAGCTCGAGAGAACTATGGAGCAGGGGAGAGTCAACGGATGCGAGGGGTTGAGGATGATAGGTAAGGAGGAGCTCAATGCCCTCTGCCCATATGTCGTTGGAGAGTTCGCACTCTACTCCGAGAGGAGCGGAATCATGGATCCGTTTCTCTATACAATCGGGCTTGCGGAAAATGCAAAGAAGAACGGAGTCGACTTCTTCTTCAACCACAAGGTTACCGGTATCGAGAGAAGAGACGGCATCTACTATGTCAAGACCACCCACGGCGACTTTGCTTCCCGCTGGGTTGTTAATGCGGCAGGGCTCGGGGCAACAGAGGTTTCATCCTATGTGGGACTGACAGATAAGAAGGTCATCTACTCGAGGAGCAACTACATCATTCTCAACAAGAGAATGGGGAAGATGCTTCCTCTTCCCGTCTACCCCGTTCCGAGCAATGTCTACATGGGTATCCACATCACCCCGACAATCGACGGGAATGTGACGATAGGACCCGATGCAGAGAATACCGACGATCCGTCCTACTACGGAGTGCCCGAGGACAAGATCGAGCTTCTTGCCTCGGAGGGTGCAAGACTCTGGCCCCACATCAACGCACGTGACCGCATAAGAATCTTCTCCGGCATACAGCCCAAGGCTGTAGACGAGAACGGCTCGATTCTCGACTGGCAGGTCGATATATATGACGATAAGGCTCCGAACTTTGTTTCTCTAATCGGTATCGAGTCTCCCGGTCTTACGGGAAGCGTACCTCTTGCAAAGTATGTTGTTTCCATGATGATGGAGAGGGAGAAGTTCACTCCCAATGAGTCATTCGATCCCAGGAACGACAAAAGAGTCGTCTTCAGGGAACTTCCTCTTGAAGAGAAGAACAGGCTCATCAAGGAGAATCCCGACTACGGTGAAGTCGTGTGCTCCTGCGAGGAGATAACAAAGAAGGAGATTATCGACGCCATCCACAACCCCCTCGGTGTGGCGACACTCACAGGTGTCAAATACCGCACGAGGGCGATGATGGGACAGTGCCAGGGCGGTTTCTGCCAGATGAAGATTTATAAGCTGATTGAGGAAGAACTGGGAAAGAACGGAGATGACATCCGTTACTCGTTCCAGGGTTCATGGCTTACCGACGGAAAGTTGAGGAAAGAAGATGAATAAGAAAATAGATACAGTAATCATCGGCGGAGGTCCTGCGGGACTCAGCTGTGCCGTAGCGCTCTACAAGAGCGGGGTGAAGGATATAATCATTCTCGAGAGAGAGGCCAGCCTGGGAGGCATTCTCAGACAGTGCATCCATGACGGCTTCGGACTGGACAGATTCGGAGAGAATCTCTCGGGTCCCGAATATGCATCCCACTTCATCAGGGAAGTCGAGGAGAATCATATCCCGTACATGACGAATGCAACTGTCATGAGGATAACACCTGATAAGGAAGTCGAGGTTTCGACCCGGAGCGGTGTCATCGTCTACGAGGCTAAGGCCGTTGTACTTGCAATGGGATGCAAGGAACGCAGCGCCGGAAGCATCGCGCTCCTTGGGGAGAGACCGAGCGGTGTCTTCACAGCAGGAACTGCACAGGCTTACATGAATCTCTACAACAGGATGCCGGGTAAGAATGTAATAATCCTGGGCTCCGGTGATATCGGGCTCATAATGGCGAGGAGACTTACTCTCGAGGGCGCTAAGGTCAGCGCGGTCTTCGAGCTGATGCCGACCCCGAATGGACTGCCGAGAAACATTGTCCAGTGTCTCTACGACTACGATATCCCGCTCTATCTCAACCATACCGTTACAAAGATATACGGTAAGACGAGAGTCGAGGGAGTCGAGGTGAGCGAAGTCGATGAGAAGAGACAGGTTATAAAGGGAAGCGGAAAGTATTATCCCTGTGACACTCTCATCCTCTCCGTCGGACTTATCCCGGAGAATATCCTCCTCGAGGAGGCCGGGATAAAAATCGACCCCTCCACAAGCGGAGCTGTTGTCGACGAGCACTATGAAACTTCAATTAAGGGAATCTTCTCCTGCGGCAACGTGCTCCATGTCCATGACCTTGCAGATGCCGTGACGAAGGAGTCTGAGCTCCTTGCTTCATCTGTCAGTGAATATGTAAAGAAAGGACTGAGGGAGGAGAGAGAGATAGAGGTGAAGAAGGGTAATGGAATCGGCCATGTCGTTCCCCAGCTAATAAGGGATAAAGAAAAGTTCCTCATGACGCTCAGGGTACGTCAGCAGTTCACCAATGCAGAGATTGCAGTTGTGCAGAACGGCAGGAAGATTGCATCGAAGAAAATCAAGAAGGCCATCCCTGCAACGATGATCGAGCTTGATGTCGACGGCTCGTTGATCGAAGACGGAGGAGACGTGGAGGTGAGTGTACTATGACGAAACTTTATACATGTATATGCTGCCCCAACGGGTGTGATATAAACGTAGAGCTTGAAGAGGGAAAAGTAGTCTCGTTTTCAGGTAACAAGTGTAAAAAAGGCGAGGAATATATCCGTCAGGAGACTACTTCGCCCTATAGAACCATCGCCTCATCCGTTCTTGTGAAGGGTGGTGTGATGCCGCTTGCAAGCGTGAGGACAAACCGCTCCATTCCAAAGGACAGGATCTTCAGAGTAATGGAGGAGATAAGAAAAGTAGTCCTCGAGGCTCCCGTCGAGGAGGGGACTGTGGTGATTTCCAACGTATGCGGCCTCGGTTCCGACATTATCGTCACCCGCAGCGTGGAGAAGGAATAAAAGAGAAGAGCAGGAGTGCACCATTTCCGGTGCACTCTTCTCATAGCTCCACTGTCTCTGCTATGTAATCCTTCTTCCTTTCAAGGAGAAGTTTCATGTGGGGAGAGGCTATATGCTTCTCCTGACACTCTCTGTCCCTCCACTCTTCTACAAGGAGGATGGTGTTGCTGTCGAAGGCGTCTATGTAGTAGTTGTAGCTTATACAGCCTTCGTCTCTTTTGATTTTATCAAGTATGCCCGAGTCCTTCACAAAAGAGATGAATTCTCCGGCTTTTTTGTCGAATGCTTTGTATTTGATGAGTAGTCTCAGCATCTTTCAGCTCCTTTTCAGAGTTATTCTACTCCGGAAATTTCTTTTTGACAGAAAAAGGGTGATTTTTCTTCATTTTTTCCGCTCTGCCGGAATAATCTGATTATATATAGTGAATTAATGTGTTATTTCATTGTTAAGGGTATGTAAAGTCAATACTGTTTTATCCAACGAGTGAGCGTTAAAGTAATCATCATTCATCGGAAAATTTCACTGTATGGACAATAGAGAGCATATCAGTATTACCCGGTTCGGTGCCCGCGGCGACGGTTCGTGGGACAACACGAAGGCCTTCGAAGAGGCGTTCAGCACTCCGGGTGTGGTCGTTGATGTCCCTTCCGGGATATGGATGACAGGCCCCGTTACACTTAAATCCGACAGTACCCTGAATCTTCTTCCGGGCTCTGTACTCAAGTTTATAGATAATCCTGAACTATACAGGCCGGTTTACACCCGCTGGGAGGGCGCAAGATGCTGGGCTATGCATCCCTGTCTCTACGCAGAGAATGCGGAGAACGTAACGGTCACCGGCTCTGGTGTCATCGACGGCTCGGGCCGTTTCTGGTGGGAGGCTCTCAGAGAGAAGAAGGCTCATGCCAAAGGCCCCGAGACAGAGTACGAGAAGGAGCTTGCCTCTCTCAACAAGGGGTATGAAAAGCAGCCCTCGGGCGGCGGCGGAAGACAGTTCCAGTTCCTCAGACCCGCACTGATCCAGTTCAATAAGTGCAAAAACGTACTTCTCCAGGGAGTGAAGGTGATATCATCTCCGTTCTGGACCGTGCACCCTGTCTTTACAGATAATCTTACAATCGAGAATATAACAATCTTCAATCCTTCCGACAGCCCGAATACCGATGCACTCGATATAGACAGCTGTACGAACGTGAAGATCAGAGGCTGCTACATAAATGTCGGAGACGACGGCATCTGCATCAAGAGCGGAGCTGACGAGGACGGAATTGCGGCAGCGGCTCCCACATATAATGTTCTTGTCGAAAACTGCACCGTTTCATCCGCACACGGCGGCGCCGTAATCGGAAGCGAGACCGCGGCGGGCATAAGGGATGTCGTTTTCCGCTCGTGCAGTTTCATAGGAACAGACAGAGGTATAAGAATAAAGACAAGAAGGGGACGCGGAGGTACAATCGAGAATCTCAAGTTCGAGAATATCTCGATAGACGGCTGTCTCTGCCCCATAACCTTCAATATGTATTATAAGTGCGGAGCGACGGACGATACGCTCTTCTCGCTTGATGCTCTTCCCGCTACGGAGAACACTCCCCGTATAAAGAACATCCTCATCGAGAATGTCGTTGCCCGGTCGTGCAGGAGCTCTGCGGGATTCATCGTAGGCCTTCCCGAGTCCCATATAGAGGGAGTGACGATCAGGAATTCCTCCTTCTCGGTTGACGGGGAATCGGGAGTATCGCCGTCGGTATCGGAGATGTACAGGGGACTTCCCGATGTCGATGAGAAGGGCCTGAGGGTGCGTTTTGCAGACATTTCGCTGGAAAATGTAGTCGTTGAAGGTGTCGAAAAGATACTTGTTGAAGAGTAAAATGGCCTGTTGCACTTTTCTGACAAGTCTATGAATAGTTACGACTACTGTTTGCGGCTTGGAAAAAGTGGAATAGTATAAAATATATTCGGGTGGATAATGGAGAGAGAGAACAGTCTCACAAGGTACAAGTCGATAGATATCATGATCTGGTGTGCCATGCTTGTGATTTTCGAGACGCTCATAGCCAAAGCCGGCAGTTCCTGGTTCAGCGAACAGCCCTACACGCTCTCTCTTGTTCCTGTACTCACCCTGATTATGTACATGAGGTGGTCCCTTTACGGGATTCCTTATGGAGCACTCGGGGGACTCGTCCTCGCTCTGGCGCTCGGTGCCGGGCCGAAGACCATCCTCGTATATGCGGGAGGCAATCTTCTCTCCGGGGCGGTTTATCCCCTGATGGTGAAGGTTGGAAAGGAAAAAATAAAAAACAGCGCTTTCCTGTCCGCTCTCTTTGCTGTTCTTACAGCAGTGTTGATGCAGACCGGAAGGGCTTTGGTCTCTCTCTGTGTGGGATCTGGAACCGGTACTTTTCTCGGTTTCTATACAACCGATGCGTTGTCGGGGGTCTTTGCCCTGATAATCATCCTGATTGTAAGAAAGCGCGACGGTGTCTTCGAGGACCAGATATCATATCTGAGAAGACTTAACAGAGAAGAAGAGGAGAAGAAGAATGAAGGTAACAGCTTCTGATTATCTTGTTTACGACGAGATTACCAAAACCTATCACGAGGATAGCGAGCAAAAGGTAAGAGACGATGTAGAGAAGCACTACTGGCTCCATGTGGGACGTGCTATTGTCAAGGACTGGCGACTCTATGTCATGCTTCTGCCGATGCTGCTTGTGTTCCTGTTCTGGAGATACTTCCCGATGTATGAACTTCTGGGATGTTTCAAGGTTTCCGACGAGGTCCTGCCTGTCTCGGAGCAGCTTTTCTCGGGTTTCTCATATTTCAGACGTCTTCTTGTAGGCGGCGATGCCCTCTCTACAGAGTTCTGGAGAGCTCTCAGGAACACATTCCTGCTCTCTTTCTACGGCCTCTGCTTCGGCTTCCCTGTTCCTATCATCCTCGCTCTGTTCTTCAATGAGGTCAGATCCAACATCGCACGCAGCGTCTACCAGGTTCTGACATATCTTCCGAAGTTCATGTCGACGGTCGTCATGACATCTCTTGTAACCATGCTTGTGAAGCAGGGTGCTCTTACAACCAGCTATGGTATAGTATCACAATTGTTGGAGAAGCTCGGATGGATCAGCCACGAGGCCGCGAATGCGGGACTATTGAACAACCCCAACTTCTTCAGAGGTATCTACCAGCTCAGCGGTATCTGGGAGGATGCAGGTTACTCATCGATTGTCTATTTTGCGGCAATCATCGCTATCAGCCCAACAAGCTATGAAGCTGCACAGATCGACGGTGCCGGAAAGATGGCCCAGATGCGCTATGTCGTCATCCCGTGTATCCTTTCGACAATCGTAATCATGCTCATCACGAAGATAGGATCGCTGTTGAGTATCGGATACGAGAAGGTTCTTCTTCTCTACAACGAGAACACATACGTCACAGCCGATGTCGTCTCGACATTCGCACAGCGCTATGGTCTTGCCGGTGCAATGAAGGGAATAGCATCCGCCGCCGAGATGATGAACAACGTAATAGGAATGCTCCTTGTCATAGGAGCCAACACGGTTGCCCGTAAGGCATCCAACGTATCACTTTACTAAGGAGGGAGAAGATGAAAAGAAAACTTGAAACAACAGAATTAATCTTCAAGATAATCAGTTACACCCTTCTTACCATCTTTGCTCTAAGCTGTCTTTATCCGTTCGTCTACGCAATCTCGTCTTCCATCAGTGGAAAGAGAGCAGTCGAGTACGCTGAAGTACTCCTCTTCCCGAAGGATATCCAGTTCGTAGCATTCGGCGAGATGTTCAACAACAACATGTTCTGGAATGCATACTCCAACACACTCTATATAACATTGTTCGGAACAATCTGGGCTTTGATATATTCAATCCTCGGAGCATATGCACTCTCGAAGAAGAGACTTCTCTTCAGGAAGGTCTTCAACTTCTTCCTGGTCTTCACGATGTGGTTCAGCGCAGGTATCGTACCCCAGTACCTCAACTACCTTAATACGAAGAAGGTATTCAATGCTGTAGGTATCATGGATGACAAGTGGCTCGTCATCATCGCAATGGGTATGGCTGCAATGAATATAATCCTTCTCAGAAATGCCTTCGAGGGCGTCCCCCAGGACATCGAAGAGGCTGCAATCGTCGACGGAGCTACCGAGTTCCAGGTTCTAAGCAAGGTCTACCTCCCGATGAGCAAGTCGACAATCGCAACAGTTGCTCTCTTCTTCGGTATTTCAAGATGGAATGGTTACTTCTGGGCTCGCCAGATGATCAGCAACCAGAACGAGCATCCTCTGATGGTCTTCATCAGACTCAAGCTCGAAGAGTATACAGACCCCGAAGTCATTGCCGGCTGGGATAAGGTATACGCTTCCGACAGCATCATCTACGCTCTCATCGTCTGTTCGATAGTTCCTATCCTCGTTATCTATCCCTTCATACAGAAGTACTTCGCTAAGGGTGTTAACGTGGGTGGTGTAAAAGAATAATAAATGGAAATAATTTTGGAGGAATCTTACAAAATGAAAAAAACATTAGCTATTGCGCTCGTTGTTCTTCTTGTTTTAGGTGTTTTCTCGAGTTGTGGAAAGCAGGAAATCAAGACCACAACGGAAACAGCTGCAGCAACTACGACAACTTCATCTTCAACAACTGCTTCAGCTGCTTCAACTGCAACTGCTGCAACAGCAGGTACACCTGCTGTTGAGGAAGTCAAGAAGCTGGAGTATGCAGACGGCACAGTCCTCAGAATGGCTACCGGATACAACAGCAAGAAGACAGGTATCGCATTTGATTCCGATACAGCCGGTGACGGCGTTGAACTTGCCGGTGTTACATATCACTCCGGTGACCTCAAGCCGACCTGGGTTGAAGTCCAGAACATTCTCAACATCAAGTTCGAGGACAAGTATCAGGGAAACAGTGCAGCAAAAGAGCTCCAGTACTGGAAGGACAGACTCAACGAAGTCGACCTCGTTTCCGGTAACGCAGTCGATCTCAACAATTTCGGTATCAGCGGAAGCTTCGTCAACATTGCCGAGTATCTCGACATGATGCCCAACTTCAAGGCTTATCTTGAAGCAAATCCGATTGTCAGACTCTCCATCACAGGCGACACATCGACAGGCGCTATCTACTTCTCCCCGTACTTCGACGGTGTAAACGATGTCGAAAGAATGCCTCTCATGAGAATAGACTGGCTTGAAAAGCTCCTCGACGGAGAGGGCGAATTCACAGCAGAGAAGTCAGGTACTCTCAGTGCAGCTGTCTATGAGCCTTATATGCCTACAAGCGGAAAGGTCAGCGTTGATGCAGTCAGCCTTGACGGATCCAAAGTCATCACAGTTACAAAGAACTATGACAAGGCAGGCAACATCGTCGCAACAATGAATGCCGCTCTCAAGAAGGGAACAGTCACAGGCGTCGAAGCTGTCAACATGCTCAGAAAGTATATCGATGAAGCTTATGACGGCTACTACGGAACAACCAGATCCAATCTCTTTGCAGGCCAGAACGCTGCATGGGATGCCGATGAGCTCGTAGCACTCCTGAGGTGTGTCGTCTCCAACGCTTACACCCTCAACGGTACAGATACAGTTGAAGGTCTCTTCAGCAGAGAAGACAACAACAACCAGAGAAAGGTCGACCTCTTCAGATTCGCAGGTACTCTCTTCGGCGTAAGAGGACTCGAGTCCAGACAGGATTACCTCTACTTCGACAGCGAAGGCAAGCTCAGAGATGCCCGCCAGGAAGCAGATACATATCTTGCTCTCGAGAAGATGAACGCAATGGCTCAGGAAGGCCTCATCGCTCAGTCCTACATCGACAACAGCAAGGAAAGCTCTTCCACAATGCTCGAGAATGATCTCGGCTTCATGAGCTACGACTACAACCAGACACAGACTCTCCTCAATGAGACAAAGCTCCAGGAAGGCGAGAAGTATATGTGTGTCATGATTCCTGTTGCACGCTGGTACGACGGAACAAGTGCAGACGGTGTCTACATGAGATTCACAGAGTCCTGGCGTTCTGTTAAGACAGACGGATGGGCAATCAGCAAGGCCGGTGTCGGCGACGACAAGAACAAGCTCTATGCAGCTCTTGCTCTCATCGACTACGCATTCAGCGAAAAGGGACAGATCCTCATGAGCTACGGCCCGGATGTCTTCATCAAGACAAACGACGACGGTTCTTATGTAACATTCAACTTCAACGGCAAGGAAATGCCTGTTATCGCAGACATCACAGAGGAGTACCTCTGGAAGTATGCAAGCGGCAACTACACCAACTTCGCACGTATGTATCTCGGATCCACACTCTCGTTTGCAAAGAGCCAGGCATTCGAATATCAGTGCACAGTCGATGTCGGTAAGGAAGGCGCAGGATATATCTCCACAGCCATCGCTCTCGGAACAATCAAGCACCCCGAGCTTGCTGTTGCAGACAACATGTGGTACACATCAATCCCGACAACACTGCCCAATACTACAGTTGAAATCAACATGCTCAACGGATATACCGAGCTTACAAACCAGTTCAGCACATCCAAGGGCGGAACGAACATCTTCTGTACGCAGATTGCTTCTGGATACACTCTCGACGGAGCTTCCGATGCTGCTTCTTCAGCTAACAAAGTCACCACAGAGTGGAACGGAAAGCAGTATCTGTCTCTCAAGCAGAGAGCTTGGGATCGTGATCTTGAGTTCTACAAGAGCTTGAGCAAATAATTAAAAACAATCTCGGGGAGGGAAATCCCTCTCCGGGTAAATAATCTAGGAGGACGGTTATGTATAAGAAACAGATGACATTTCAGAACATAATCTGTTACATCGCACTTATTGCCGGTGTCATAGTTTTCATTTATTCATTGGGTATCATGACTGATCTTTACGACAGCCTTTATACTACTATGACCAACCCGAACGATCATACGGAGACCTGGGTTACAGGATCCATCGTTTACTACAACATGCAGGGATTCAACAAGAGTTTCCTTGTTGCTTCGATTATCTATCTCATTCTCGGTGTGTTCCTCTTTATCACACAGACAAACAAGAGGAGAAAGTATTATACGGGTAATTACATTGCAATTGCATTGTTTGTCATCTTTACCCTCTATCTCGTAATATGGTCGCACATCGAGATCGGAATCTACAAAGGACAATGGCTTCAGGTCAACTTCGAGGAGCTCAAGGAATATGCCGAGCTCTTCAACCAGAAGTATACGGAATCGACATTCTGGTTCGACGTACACTACTTCGTCGCACTTGTATGTCTCGGTGCAGCCGGGCTTCTTGTCTACAACACGATTTGGAAAATCAAGCTCATGAAGGAAGAGCAGAGATTACTCACAGGGGGAGCAAACGCATGAAAGAACTAGATGATGCATTGATCAAGAAAGACAGAATGCGCTACATAAAGAACAAGTTGAGTTCGAACCTGTGTCTTCTTGCCATTCTCCTGAACGTATTCTACTTCGTATCCATCTATAAGAGTGACGTCAGTACATACTACTACACGATTCTTATCGGTGCTTCGATAGTATACAATCTCCTCTTCATGCTTCTTGCATTCCTCTCGAGCGAGGGCGTCAAGGAGTACAGCGAGCGCTATTCATATATAATGATATTCCTCGGTGTCATGCAGTTCGTCAGGATATTCATCATCCCGACAAGAGCTCACAACACAAAGGTGACTGTGCAGACAGTCGAGAGACTGGTTATGGAGAACGGACAGTTCACAAGATGTCTTATCTACCTGATTCTCTCCGGAATCTGCCTTCTCGTAGGTGCTTATGTCGGCATCGTGAGATCGAGGACACTTCATTCCTACATCGCTTCTCTCGGTGAAGAGAAAAGGAGAGACTAATGGCTGAACTTAAACTACAGCATATCGACAAAATATATGACAACAAGGTCCAGGCGGTCTTCGACTTCAACCTGGATGTCAAGGACGGAGAGCTCATCGTTCTCGTCGGTCCGTCAGGCTGCGGAAAGAGTACGACGCTGAGAATGGTTGCCGGACTTGAGGATATCTCGAACGGCCACCTTCTCCTCGACGGGAGGGATATTACCCAGACACCTGCCAAGGACAGGGATATGGCAATGGTATTCCAGAACTATGCTCTCTACGGTCATATGACAATATATGAGAACATGGCATTCTCCCTCACTCTCAGAAAAGAGGACCCGAATGTCATCCATAAGAAGGTACTTGCAGCTGCAGACATCCTCAATCTTACCACCCAGCTCAACAAGAAGCCGAGCCAGCTCTCCGGCGGACAGAGACAGCGTGTCGCAATGGGACGTGCCATCGTACGTAACCCGAAGGTCTTCCTCTTCGACGAGCCTCTCTCCAACCTGGATGCAAAGCTCCGCGGATCGACGAGAAGAGAGATTCTTCTTCTCCATAAGAGACTCAATGCAACGATGCTCTACGTCACACACGACCAGACTGAGGCATTGACTCTTGCAGACAGAATCGTATGTATGTCCATGGGACACGTACAGCAGGTCGGAACTCCTCTCGAGCTCTACGATACACCTGCAAATCTCTTCGTTGCAGGCTTCATAGGACTTCCTCCGATGAACTTCTTCGATGTGAAGGTCCAGGGCGGAAAGCTTGTCGGAAAGGGATATTCGATTCCCCTTAACGAGGAAGACAGGGAGACACTTGCTTCCTATGAGGGAAAGTATATCGTTCTCGGCGTCAGACCGGAGAATGTCATCAAGGGTGATGATGTTACAATCAAGGTTACATCCAACGAGAACCTCGGAATGAACACTCTCGTCCACGGCCATATTCTGGACGGCGGAAAGGTTGCCGACAGAATTACCGGTAAACTCCGCGGCTGGTGTGACTACAAGAGCGGTGACGAGGCCAAGGTCTCTTTCGACAGAATGCACTTCTTCGACAAGGAGACGACAAAGCGTATTGTTAAGGAGGAGAAAGCATGAGTCAGAGAAAAGGCTTCAAGGAGTGGGGAAGAAGAAAGATTGTATCTCTCAAGCGTAATCCCCAGCGTATCGCTCTCGTCGCTTATCTGGTGACTTTCCTTTATTATGCTCTGAACCTTACCTGTATTTCCAATACAACGGCTAAGATACAGAGCAGCGGAATGGGACTTTGCGGTTTTGCAACAATGCTCTTTTCCATATTGAGCCTTGTCAGCTTCCTCAACGCCTTCCCGCATAGAAAGAAGGTCAACATCCCGATGCTTGTTCTTCTCTTCGTCATGAGCGGAATCATCTTCTATGCAGACTTCCACTACAGATCTCTTATCTACAGTGCAGTCAACAGAACAGTCGATCCGATTGCCGTGACAGAGGGTACAATCTACATCAAGACAGCGGCTGACGTTCTCTCAACCCATATGATTCTCCTGGGAATCTCGGTAGCACTGGTAGTACTGCTTCCTGTCTACTCGAAGCTTCTCAAGAAGATTAACACCGCCGTCGAGATCGACAGCTACGACCACATGGAAGCTATCGATATCTCGGGAGAGAATTGATGTCGAAACGGAGTGAAGACTACACCGAGAAGAGTAAGGCGATTGATGAGCTTGTCTCGGCAACGAAGGAGAATACCCCCGAGTATTCTCCCGAGGAGCTTGATAAGTACAAGACTCATTCCAGAATCAAGCTTTCGACTCTTTCGATAGCCCTCCTCCTCAAGTGCTGGTTTGCCGGTGCTGTCTGCTACTTCGTCGTCTGGGGACTCGGGTACTACATACCGTCCTCCCTGGATCTGTACTTCGTAGCATCCATTGCGATGGGGTTCGTTGTGGATATCCTCCAGAACAACATATTCCGCTTCATTGCAAAGGAAGACGGTCAGTACGACAGATTCATGATGTTTCCCAGAAAGGGATACATGTCGTTGATATTTAATGTGATATATGCCTTTCTGGTTAATTTTCTGGTTTATATCACATACATGGCATTGAATGCCGTGATATTG
>CAVJJV010000010.1:0-1253 GCA_963650055.1 Comamonas kerstersii
CTATTTATATTATGAAGACAATAATCAGGGATTTTTTCTACTTCTGGCTCGAAGCTTACAATCAGTCTGCAGTTTGAAGTATCCGCTTCACTGTCACTTTCGATTCCTTTCCATCCTTTTCCGATTGTCAGATATATATCCATATTGCAGTATCCAAAAGCACTGCTTCCAATGGTGGTTACACTTGAAGGAATTGTAATGGATTCCAGGGCTGTATAAGCGAAGGCGCAACTTCCTATCTTAGTAACACCTGCCGGAATTTTGATGGCGTTTAGATTTTTGCAGTTGTAGAAGGCATAACTGCCGATTTCTTTAATTGTTTGAGGAATTTCAAAGGAAACTATCTCCGCTATACCGCTGAAAGCATAATCCGGAATCTTATCAAGTCCGTCCTCAAAACTGATGTTTAAAGTACATGATGCAAACGGCGAAGTTTCAAATGGGTCAGATATCACAGATGAATGATATCCTTCTCCTACTATCAGATCTATGACTGCTCCACAGTCGTTGAATGCTCCTTTTTCAACTGTAGTCACACTTGAAGGAATTGTTATTGTTTTTGAATTCAGGCCGGTGCATCCGCTGAATGCGTATTCTTCAATTTTCTTGATTGTGGACGGTATCGTAACGGAGACTATCTCCTGTATGCCGTAGAAAGCATCATACTGTATACTCTCAACTGTATCTTCAAAAGAAACGCTTACTTTACATGTTCCAAAGGGAGAATCAAGCTTTCTGGAATTGTTTCTCCATCCTTTTCCTACTGTTAGATCAATGTCTGCATAGCATTGATAAAAAGCCATTTCTTCTATATCGGTAACGTTTGACGGGATTACAATGGTTTTGCCTGATAAGCCTGTACAGCCGTAGAATGCCGAGGATCCTATACTCGTGAGGTTTGTTGATAATGTAAGGGAAGTCAGGCTTGAACACGACTGGAAGGTCCCGCTTTCAATTATTGTGATAGAGGAGGGTATCTTGATGTTTGTCAGACTAGTACAGCTGGAGAAACAATAACTCCCTATGGCTGAAATATCATCAGGAAGATCAACTGTTGTCAGGTTAGAACAGTCTTCGAAAGCATATGATTCAATACTGCAGTTGCCGCCTTGCTCAATTGTTACTTTTTCCAGGTTGGAGCAGGACGAAAAAGCTTTATATCCGATTTTCTTGATATTCTTCGGTATTTCAACAGAGACCAGCTGGGATGTGCTGGAGAAAAGCTCGCCGGGTATCTCTGACATATATTCATC
>CAVJJV010000010.1:1263-4580 GCA_963650055.1 Comamonas kerstersii
AGATATATGGAGGCGGCACTCTCCGATTGTATATTTATTTATGCTGTTCGAGCTGCTGCTTCCTAACTTGTAGTAGACATCCGGCTTGTTGTTTCCAAACGGGTAATCTCCAATTTTTGTTATAGAGGAAGGTATGGAAACAGTCTTCAGGCTCGGATAGTCCGAAAAAGCGCCGTCCTCTATTTCTGTTACCGGGATGCCTTTGTATGTTGATGGAATTGTAATGGTGTCGAGGTCGGGATTGTAGCCTCTGACAGAGTAGGTGTAGTCAGCCTTGAGGGAATAGATCAATGCGTCCTTTGCCCAGATGGCGGTGTAGGTTCTGTCTCCTGTCGACCCTTTCTCTATTTTGACTTCTACTGATGTATCTTCTCTGCCGTCTTCCTTCCATCCGATGAAGATGTAACCGTCTCTTACCGGGTTATTGAGAGTCAATGTCGGACTATTGATTGAGTATGCGTTATAATTTTTAAATCCCTCTTCGAGCTTTCCTCCGTCGAGATTGTATGTAATGGAGTAGGTGATGGTTTTCCACTGTGCTGTGAACGATTTGTTTCCTGTTGTTCCTTTCTCTATTTTGTAGGATGTCGTTTTATCTTTCTTCTCATCATCCATCCAGCCTGTGAAGGTGTATCCTTTCTTATCCGGGTTGGTGAGTGTGAATGTCTCTTTTTCTATTGTGTAGCTAGTCGGGTTGGATGAGCCTTCCGGGAGAGCTCCACCGTTGAGGGAGTACGTTATTGTATAGGTTATTACGTCCCAGACGGCATATAGCGTGATATCACTCATTATCTCTATCGGGTCTCCGGCCTTGTATTCTGTCCCGGTGCCGTCAGAAGATGTGTTCCAGCCTTTGAAGGTGTAGCCGGTTCTATCGAATGTAATTGACGAGGAGACTGTGTATGCTGTTCCTTCTTCTATTTTCTCCTCTTTTGTTTCCGTCTTGGCCGGAATGTTTGAGCTGTATGTAATTGTGTATGTTTCTTTTTCCTTTTCTTCCGGTTCGGGCTCCGGTACCTGCTCCCAGCATGCGTTGTATGTTCTGTTTCCTGTTGTTCCATTTTGAATTGTGAGGGAGGTACTCTTTTCTTCCTTCCCGTCTTCTCTCCAGCCTGTGAACTTATATCCGTCTTTAATAGGGTTATGGAGTGTGAACCTTTCGCTTTCGATTGTGTACTCTGTTGGATTTTTTACACCGTCCTCAAGTTTACCGCCGTCAAGGTTGTATGTAATGGTGTAGGTGATGGTTTTCCAACCTGCATAGAGGGTGAGGTCGCCTGTTATCTTAATCTTATCTGCCGGGGAGTATGATGTGCCGCTCCCGGAGGGCGATGTGTTCCACTCCTTGAAGGTGTAACCCTCTCTTGTATCTGTTATTGCAGATATCGTATATGTCGAACCTTCGATTGCCTTTTCTGTTTTTTCTGTAGATGAACCGGGTATATTCGAGTTGTATGTTACGGTGTATTCTCTTTTCGCCTGTGGTCTGCAGGATACAGATAAAAGAGACAAAACGAGAGCGAAAATCGAGAGTACAAAATAGAAGCTTTTCTTCATAAATTCCATCCCTGTTGTTGATAAGTTTAATGAGGGTGGGAAGACAGCGCAATCATATGTTGAAAAAAAATGCTCCTCTAAGGAGCTAAGCGACCGACGAGAATCGAACCCGCATCTTCAGCTTGGAAGGCTGAGGTAATAGCCATTATACCACAGTCGCATGACAGGAGAATGTTACTCAAAAGCGGAAATAAAAGTCAACTAGGAATCTGAAGAAAATTCAAAAGAGAGAAGGGGAGGCTTTCCTGTCTTCATCCCTGTAGAGTTTGAAGCTCAGTCTGTGGATCGGACACGGGCCGTACTTCTCTATTGCCGAGTAGTGTTCCTTCGTCGGGTATCCCTTGTGCTTTTCAAAGCCGTACCCGGGCCATTTTGTTGATGCTTCAACCATTATTCTGTCCCTCTCGTTCTTTGCAAGGATGCTTGCCGCCATTATCTCATGGATTTTACTGTCTCCCCTGACTACGGCTTCAACGGGGAATGGGACGTCGGGTACCCTGTTGCCGTCGCAGAGGAGGATATCGAAAGGATGGGAGGAATAGATCTCTTCGCTTGTCTCTTTCATTGCAAGGAGAGATGCGTTGAGGATGTTGATTCTGTCGATTACATCATGGGGAACTGCCTTAACGGAGTAGGCCACGGCCTTATCCCTGATTATTCTTTCGGCCTCGAGTCTTTCCTTTTCGCTCATCTTCTTGGAGTCATCGAGGATATCGAAGGGGAAGTCTTCGGGGAGGATTACGGAGGCTGCGACGACGGGGCCTGCAAGCGGGCCGCGTCCCGCTTCGTCGGTGCCGCATATAACCGCACTCAATGATTCGTCTTCAAAAAGTTCAACTTCCATAATGATTTCTTTTCTTATATACTCTGGGTGAATATTTTTCAAGGAGAAAGGATGTTTTTAAAGTCCCTTGAACTCAACGGCTTCAAGAGTTTTGCCGATAAGACACATATAGATTTCACCGATGGTATCACATCCCTCCTGGGCCCGAACGGCTGCGGGAAGTCCAATATCGTGGACTCCATCAAATGGGTACTCGGCGAGCAGGCCACAAAGACACTGAGGGCTTCAAGGATGGAGGATGTCATCTTCTCGGGTACCGAGACACGTAAGCCCAGTCAGATGGCTGAAGTGACGCTCACAATAGACAATGAAAACCGCTCGCTTGCTACCGACGTACCCGAGATTGTCATCCGGCGCCGTCTCTTCAGAAGCGGGGAGAGCGAATACTATATAAACGGACAGAGATGCCTTTTGAAGAATATCAAGGAACTCTTCATGGATACCGGAGTGGGGAAGAGCGCCTACTCGATTCTCGAGCAGGGGAAGATCGACCAGATACTCTCCAATAAGCCCGAGGACAGAAGATACATCTTCGAGGAAGCTGCAGGGATTTCACGCTACAAGGCGAAGTGCAACGAGGCGAGAAACCGCATAGAGAGGGCCGATGAGAACATCGCCCAGGTCGAGACTGTCCTTAAAGAAGTCAAGAGAACATACGAGAGGACAAAGAGCCAGGCGGAGAAGGCCCTCAGGTGGGAGGAGCTCAAGGATAAGGCATTCTATCTCGATGTAGACATAAAGCTCTCCCGTGTCGATATGTTTCTCAAGCTCAAGGCCAAAAGGGAGGAGGACGAGAACAATGCAAAGAAGAGAAGTGAGGAGCTGAAGGCGCGGCTCGGTGAGTTCGACGATGTGATTTCCTCCTCCTCGACCGAGTTGACTCTCGCCCAGGATGAATCGAAGAATCTTGAAGTCG
>CAVJJV010000010.1:4590-8801 GCA_963650055.1 Comamonas kerstersii
GCCTCTCGTCGATCAACGATACGATATCGGCATTGAGGGAGAACTACCGGCAGTACCTTGAAAAGTATGAGAGTAGCGAACGCCGCTCCAGTGACATCTCATCCGAGATTTCCCACATAAAGGAAGAGATAGAGACCCGGAACTCCACTCTCGAGGAGCTCGAGGAGAGACTCGAGGAGAAGAACTCCCAGCTCGAGTATGCCCAGTCGACTCTTGCGGGAACACGCAGCGAAATAGCAAAGCTCGACGAGACGATCCGGAAGGCCGAAGAGAGCAACTCGGGACTTGACGATGACCTCAGGGCCCTGAGTGAGGAACTGAGGAGTGTCATCGAATCCCTCATAAAGGAAGTTGATGCCAATACGGGAACGGAATTCTCACTCAAGAGGCGTGATGATGCCGACTCGGCATTCAGGAAGGAACTGGAAGATATACTGTCGCTGATAAAAAAGAGAGAGGACTTTCTTTCCTCTCTTCCCTCCGCTCTCGAGTACCCGAAGGATATCCTCAATAAAGATTTCATTAAGTTGGACGAGTCCCTCTCAAGACTCGGCGTACTCTACGATGAGTATAAAGAATCCATTCCTCCCGTTATCGATACAATTCTCTCTCCCGAGGGCCTTGTGAGCAGGAAGAGGGGGATAGTCGAGAGAGAGGACAGTGCGAGAGTATTGATGCTGGAGAACCGTAAGGCGATAGACGTGGCGAGAGCGGAGAGGGAGAGCCGGGAGCACGACCTCGAGTCCCTGCAGACGACGATACTTTCTATCCGCGAGTCCCTCGGCTCCCTCAGAACCAGCATTGAAAACTATAAAGACAACATAAAGAGGCTCAACGAAACGGTTCTGAAGCGTGAACTCGACCTCCAGGACGAGAAGGACGGAGCCGAGATAGCACGTAAGAGAGTCTATGAAGTAGCAGACAGAATAAACGAGCGTAATGACGAGATAGCATCGACAAAGAAGAACCTTGAAGAGCTCAGGGAGAGACTGGGGGAGGTCAACACCCTTGTGGGGGAGAAGTTCAGATCCCTCAACGACAAGAGAAGGGAGAAGGAGCAGCTTCTTTCAGATATAAACAAGGCTGAGAGCGAGAGCCTCTCGGCCCATATGTACAGGGAGCAGTGCGAGAACGAGATAAGCACCATTTTCACTTCCTTCTTCGAAACCTATGCCAGGAACCTCAACGAGTTTGCCGAGCGTCTTCTTCCCGATATGCCGGACGAGACCGTCCTCAGGAAGGAGTTCGATGAAGTCAACAACCAGATAAAGGCACTCGGGAATATCAACCACGCGGCAAGAGACGAGTACGACCAGGCTGAGGACCAGTACAAGTTCTACACAAAGCAGCTTGAAGATTACAACAAAGCAAAAGGCGACATGGAGTCGGTACTTGGTGAGATCCTCGATAAATCAAAGGAGATGTTCCTCACTTCCTACCGTGAGATAAGCGCAAACTTCCAGACCATGTTCAAGCGTCTCTTCGGAGGCGGAAGGGCCGAACTGAGCCTGACGGAGCCCGACGAAGTGCTGACAAGCGGTATCGAAATACTTGCCCAGCCACCCGGAAAGAGTATGTCGACACTCTCCCTTCTCTCAGGAGGAGAGAGGAGTATGACGGCGGTTGCACTCTTATTTGCAACTTACCAGGTGAAACCGTCTCCGTTCTGTATTCTCGACGAAATCGACGCCGCACTCGACGACAGGAACATCGGGTACTTTCTTGATGTCCTCCAGAATTTCGCCCGTGACAGCCAGTTCATCATCATCACCCATAACACCCATACCGTTACGGGAGGGAATGCAATGCTCGGTGTCTCCCAGATGGAGGCCGGAGTATCGACAGCGGTAAGCTACCGTATCGCATCGATAGAGGGGCAGCCGAGAATACTCAACGACGAGGGCTCGGAAGTCGAGTTCGATGAAGAGGGAAGAAGAAAATAGCTTCTCTTTAGTTTTTCTTTCAGATTGACCAAAGAGAGACTAATAATGTATAAAAGACACTTGAGAGAATATTGGCGGACAAAGCATGTTTGAGAGTTTGAGTAATAAGTTTACATCCATCGTCAGAACCTTCACAGGGAAGGGGAAAATAAGTGAAAAGAACATCCGTGATGCTGTAGACGAAATAAAGGAAGCTCTCCTCGACGCCGATGTCAATCTCCGTGTCGTCAGACGCTTCGTCAATTCGACGATTGAAGAGGCACTCGGAGAGAAGGTTCTCAACGCAGTCGACCCCGGTCAGCAGTTTACAAAGATTGTATACGACAAGATGGTGGCTCTCCTCGGAGCAAGCGAGGACGAGACGGCTCTGCACCTCAAGGGAAAAGATGCGCTTTCAATCATACTCCTCATGGGTCTTCAGGGCTCTGGTAAGACAACTGCAGCCCATAAGCTTGCATACATGCTCAAGAAGGATGGACGAAAGGTCATGCTCGTTGCAGCCGACCTCGTGAGACCGGCGGCAGTCGAACAGCTCTGCATCCTCGGCGAGAAGGCCGGAGTAGAGGTCTTTACAATCCCCGGTGAGAAGGATCCCCAGAAGGTTGTTTCAAGAGCGATTGAAAGAGCGAAGAAGGAACTCTACGATACAATCATCATAGATACATCGGGCCGTATGCACCTGGACGAAGAATTGATGAAGGAGATCCAGAAGCTCTCGAAGCTCTCGAATCCCGATGAAAGACTCTTTGTAGCAGATGCAATGACTGGCCAGAGTGCCGTCGAGATAGCACGTGAGTTCGACGAGAAGGTCGGAATAACGGGCGTCATACTCACAAAGTTCGATTCAGATACCCGCGGAGGCGCAGCACTCTCACTCAGAAGTGTCGTCGGCAAGCCCATCAAGTTCATAGGAACGGGAGAGAAGATGGAGGACCTAGAGGTCTTCCACCCCGAGCGCATTGCATCCCGTATCCTCGGCATGGGTGATATCGTATCGCTTGTCGAGAAGGCCCAGGAGGCATTCGACCAGAAGGAGGCCGAGCGTCTTCAGAAGAAGATGGCGAAGAACACCTTCGACCTCGATGATTACCTAAAGCAGCTTGAAAACATGAGTAAAATGGGATCCTTCGACAAGCTCATCGACATGATTCCGGGGGCCAGGGGACAGATAAGCGAGGATGACCTCAACCTCGGTGAGATGGAGCGCGAGAAGGCTATAATCCGCTCAATGACCATGTTCGAGAGGGAGAACTACCGTATAATAGGACCCAGCAGACGCAAGAGAATCGCAAAGGGTTCTGGTACAAGTGTTGCCGATGTCAACAGATTATTGAAGAAGTTTGAAAAGAGTAAGCTTATGATGAAGAAGCTTGCATCGAATAAGAAATTTCAGGCTCAGATGATGAATCAACTCGGAATGTGAGCCTTCAAGCAGTATAAGGAGAAATTTATGAGCACAACAATGAGACTCAAGAGAATGGGAACAAAGAAGAGACCCTACTACAGAATCGTAGTCCAGGACAGCAGAATTGCAACTTCCTCAAAGACAATCGATGAAGTAGGAACTTACAAGCCTGTCGAGGCTGTCGACCAGGTTCTTCTCAATGAAGACAAGGTCAAGGCATGGATCGGCAAGGGTGTCGAAGTATCACCTACAGTCAAATCTCTTCTCAACTCAAAGGGAATTACACTCGACAGAAAGCAGGCTTGAAAGCAGCATAGGAGTCGAGATGGAAAAGGAACTTGTAGAATTTATGGTCAAGAGCCTTGTTGATGTCCCGGAAGAGGTAAGCGTGAATGTCGTCGAGGGAAGTAAGTCCACTATCCTCGAACTACGCGTCTCTCCCGATGATATCGGAAAGGTAATCGGCAAGCAGGGCCGTATAGCAAAGGCTATAAGAACTATTCTTTCAGCCAGCGCAACACGTGACGGCAGGCGTGCCACATTGGAGATTCTTGACTGATGTCTGCTCCTCTTCTTGTCAGTGCAACCATAGGTAGAACACACGGCCTGGAGGGCCATGTGAGGGTATACTCCCTCTCGGGGGAATATGACCACTTGAGGAATTTGTCCTCGTGCCTCGTGAAGCTTCCTGACGGGGAGGAGCTTGTTTTGACTGTCGACGACACGAAAGTGAAGGGTGACGTCTTCCTGATGAAATTCAGGGAGTATCCGACTCCCGAGAAAGCAAGGTTCCTCTCCCGCTCAGAGTTATTGATCAGGAGAGAGGAAGCTCCTCCTCTCGGGGAGGGTGAGTACTACACAGC
>CAVJJV010000011.1:0-9304 GCA_963650055.1 Comamonas kerstersii
GCCGGACACAGCGAAGTCGTTCCTGCCCATATGATACTTGCCCTCCTTGAACAGAAAGATGGTGTTATGAGGCCGCTTTTGGAGAAACTCGGTGTTTCCCCCGACAGTGTGACCTCTGCTATGGAGGCTCTCACAAACAAGCTTCCCAAGGCATACGGCGGTACCCAGAAGACATTTTCAAGGTCGATGGCAAGAATACTCGGAGCTTGCGAGAAGACTGCCGGAGACTTCAAGGATGAATATGTGTCGGCAGAGCATTTTCTCATTGCTCTTCTTACAGATGAGTGCGAGGAGAAGGATGCTCTGGAGAGACTTGGAATCACAAAGGATGATGTTCTCGAGGCCCTGAAGACAATAAGAGGGAACCAGAGAATCACAAGTCAGGATCCCGAGGCGCAGTATGCTGCTCTCGACAAATACTGCAAGGACCTTACAAGGCTTGCCAAGGAAGACAAGCTCGATCCCGTCATCGGAAGAGACGAGGAGATCAGAAGGGTCATGCAGGTACTCTCGAGAAGGACGAAGAACAACCCTGTACTCATAGGTGAGCCGGGTGTCGGTAAGACGGCAATCGTCGAGGGTCTGGCAGAGAGAATCGCCAAGGGCGATGTCCCTGAGTCCCTCAAGGACAAGAGACTCCTCTCCCTCGATATCGGGTCGCTTATTGCAGGCGCAAAGTTCCGCGGTGAGTTCGAAGAGAGACTCAAGGGTGTCATCAACGAGGTGACGAAGAGCGAGGGAAGAATCATCCTCTTCATCGATGAGCTTCATACAATAGTAGGAGCTGGTGCTGCTGAAGGCTCTACGGATGCCTCGAACCTCATCAAGCCCGCCCTCGCAAGGGGAGAGCTTCATGCCATCGGTGCAACCACACTCGATGAGTACCGTAAGTACATCGAGGCGGACAAGGCACTCGAGAGAAGGTTCCAGCCTGTATATGCAAAGGAACCCAGTGTTGCTGATACAATCTCGATACTCCGTGGACTCCAGCCCAAGTACGAGCTTCATCACGGAGTAAGAATCAAGGACGAGGCTCTTGTCGCTGCTGCAACGCTCTCCGACAGATACCTTACTTCCCGTTTCCTTCCCGATAAGGCCATTGACCTTGTCGATGAGGCGGCAAGTCAGATCAAGATGGAGATAGAATCCCAGCCTGAGGCTCTCGATAAGCTCCAGAGAAAGATTCTCCAGCTCCAGATCGAGAAGCAGGCACTCTCGAGAGAGAATGACGATGCAAGTAAGGACAGACTCGAAAAGCTCAACGCAGAGCTTGCGGAAGACCAGTCCAGATACGACGCCCTCCACCTCGAGTGGCAGAACGAGAAGGATGCCATCCTCGCCCTCAGAGAGAAGAAGGCTCAGATGGAGAAACTTGTCCAGCGTAAGGACAATGCCGAGAGAAGCGGCAACCTCAATGAGGCTGCGCAGATCAAGTACGGCGAGATGCCGGCTCTCGAGAAGGAAGTAAAGGAAGCCGAGGACAAGGTCAACTCCTTCAAGGGAGATGAGGGAAGACTCCTCAGGGAAGAGGTGACGGAAGACGATATAGCAAAGGTCGTCTCTCTCTGGACGGGTATCCCGGTAAGCAAGATGATGAGCTCCGAGATGGAGAAGTACAGGGACCTAGAGAAGATTCTCTCCGCATCCGTTGTTGGTCAGAGTGAAGCCATAGAGGCTGTGAGCAATGCCATCAGACGTAACAAGGCTGGGCTCAGCGACGAGCACAGGCCTCTCGGGTCATTCCTCTTTGCTGGTCCTACCGGAGTCGGTAAGACGCTCCTTGCCAAGGTGCTTGCCTCCTTCCTCTTCGATGACGAGAAGGCTCTCACACGTATCGATATGTCGGAGTACATGGAAAAGTACTCGGTGTCGAGACTCATCGGAGCGCCTCCAGGATATGTAGGATACGATCAGGGCGGACAGCTTACGGAGGTCGTGAGACGTCGTCCGTACTCTGTAATTCTCTTCGATGAGATAGAGAAGGCCCATCCTGATGTATTCAATATCCTCCTGCAGGTTCTTGATGACGGAAGGCTTACCGACGGTCAGGGAAGAGTGGTGGACTTCACCAATACCATCATCATAATGACGAGCAACCTCGGAAGCGAGTATATTCTCAAGGATCGTGCAAATGCAAAGAGCGAAGTAATGGATGCAATACACCATGCCTTCAAGCCTGAGTTCATAAACAGAATCGATGAGATAATCGTCTTCAATCCGCTTGGAAAGGAACAGGTGAAATCCATTGTCCATCTGCAGCTTGAGACTCTCAGGACAAGACTCGAGAAGAAGGGTATTGCTCTCAGCTGGACGGGAGATGTTGAAGACTACATAGCAGAGGTCGGATTCGACCCGGACTTTGGAGCAAGACCTATCAGAAGGGCTATCCAGAATGAGATCGAGAATGAGCTCTCGCGTGCAATTCTCAGCGGCAGCGTGAAGAAGAACGGCTTAATCAATGTTGCTCTCAAGGACGGAAAGATTTCCATTGAAGGACAATAAAGCCTCGTAGCGTGAGGGTGTATCTACATCGTAGACAGTACCAATCGAGGAGGGGACGGTAAGAATCCCCTCCTTTTTTATGTACTCCTTCATCGTCCCGGAGAAGGAGAGTAGTTTATCCCTGTTCTCCTTCCTGTAGCATACAGGATGTCCGGGAACGGAGTTGTAGACTGGCCTGACGATTGCCGCCTCTTCAAGAGCCTTAATCAGCTTTTCAACATCACTTCCGGAAAGGAGTGGAAGGTCGGAGGGAAGAATCATGTAGTCGTCGTCATCAACGCACTCGAGTCCCCTCAGGGTACTTCCTCTCTGACCCTTTCTATATTCTTCGTTATGGACGAACTCAACATCGTAGGAAGATAGAAGAGATTCAATTCTTTCTCTCTCGTTACCGGTAACGACGATAACCCTCTCCGCGTAAGGAAGAACGGAGAGGAGGGTATTTTCAATGACTGTCCTCCCGTTGAAGGGAAGGAGGAGTTTGTTTCTCCCCATCCTTTCAGATAGCCCGGCTGCAAGCATAATAGTTGTCATAGCCTGATTTTAACCCCTTATCCCCGTCTTGTCATAGTCCGGAATAATACAGATGAAAAACTTTAAATTGTAGTTGAAATCTCGTGTCGGGAGTATTATCTTAGAATATATGGGAATTGAGATAAAGTCAGGACACGTAAGAAGTTATAGGGGGGGGGTATCCTCTATGCAGATATAGAACAGTAATACATAAGAGAGTATTACTGCTTGCTCTACTCCTCTTCACTCTCCTCTCGGGACTCTCTGCCACCTCCATCAAGTGGAGCTGGAATAATACGGATGAAAACATCAACTACTACCGCTATCAGCTCAACGGCGAAGACGAGAACAACTGGACAGTCGTCGACAGCAGAGTCTCATCAGTAATCCTGGACTCCGATCCGGCAATAACAGAATTCTATATTCAGGCGTCCTGTGACGGAGAAATATGGTCCGAGTCATCTTTAGGAACATATACATCTCAGCTGGAAGACATCGGTACAGTTACTCTCAGCTGGAATAATGACAATGAGTACAAATTCTTCCGCTATCAGAGAGACAGCGAAAGCAAAGCCGGCTGGATATATGCCGACGGCGGCACGGAGAGTGCGGAAGTACCATACCACAAGGGAGTCAATACCTACTATGTACAGTCTTCATGGGACGGAGACACCTGGTCGAAATCAGGAGTCACCACATATGTAGATTCCTCATGCACCTGCGACACTCTCCTCTGGAGCTGGGAGGCAGAAGACGAAGGTATAAACTATTACCGCTGGCAGAGAGATGAAAAGACCGATGACGGCTGGACAGTAGTCGATTCGGCAGTAACAGAGACGGAACTTCCTGCATACGAGGGACTCAATGTTCTATATGTGGAAGCATCCTATGACAACAGGATCTGGTCTGAAATAAAAGAGGGTACATACATATATGAATCAAAACCCTACAGGACACGTAAGTGGGAAGTTTCTCTCAAAGCTCTTCCTTACGCATACCAGAAGATAAACTACACGATAGAAAATACTAAAAAGAACAGAAGTTCCATCTACGGCGGGGGAATGAGTGCGGAGTTCAGATATAACTTCCCGTCTCTCTCTCCGCTCGGACTCGATACATCAGTAGAGTATTACAACTATGATGCATTCCACTCATATTTCGATTTCAAGGGAGCCCTGACAGCCGAAATAAGACTTATCGGAAGTGATGAGAGCCGGAATAAGGTATATCTCACATTCGGGGGCGGCATAGACTTTGTTGTCCGTGACGACGGAGAATGGGGGTGCTATCCTCTCATCACCTACGGCCTCAAGGACAGCTTCAGGCTTACTGAGGATATGTCATTCGATATCGGAATCGACGTCAACCACACCTTCCAGAACGGAACTAATGTACTCCATATCCTTCCGTCAATCGGAATCACCTACTCCTGGGGATGCAGGACAGGATGCACAGTGTGCAAAGGAGGCTGCAGATGAAAAGAATAATCCTCCTCCTTTCTGTTTTCATACTTCTCTTCGTCTCCTGCTCCAACAACGTCTATATAGACGAGAGTATCGATAAGCCTAAAAAGGACATCTGGAGAGTTGGAAGCAAATACTTCGAAACAGCAAATGAAGCCATTGACTATATAAAGAATAACTCTTCAAGAAGTGTCACAAAGACTGATGACGAGGAGAGGACGATATATCTTACACGTGATGTTCTTGCTGAGGGCAGTGACGGTATAACCGGGGAAAGCTGCAAAGACTACGTAGAAGACAAAAAATACAGAGGAAATATTACGGTTCCGGAAGACTTTACTGGAGATCTCTGTATAGACTTCGGCGGCTTCAGATATGACTTTGCATCCTCAAATGTTGCTTTCTTTGTAATAGACGGAGGAGACAACGTCTACATCTATAACGGGACTTCCGTTATCTTCAAGGACGCGAATGTAGAGCCGTATGCCATCTCTGTCGACACGGACATCGTTACAATAGACGAGCACCTCATTGACGACAGGAGAGTTAGAAATAAGCTTATATCGATAAGTGAGAACGGACACTTCAGGATAAATAATGTAAACCCTGAAGAGGGAGAAAATACCCTCTCGGGGGAGATATCTCTCATTACAGACGGAAAGACAGGAGCCATTTTCGAGATAGAAGACTCTACAGTAATCCTTACCGATATATACACAAAGTATAAGAATTCAGACGGCACACTCAGCGATACGATAGATATTGAGATACCGCTCTCAGCAAGGTCCGTGATAAACATCTACAGCGGCGATGTCACAATAAAGGCAATCAATCAGAAGACTGACTACTACAATTCTTCTACCACCTCCATCTTCGACAAGGCTGTCCTCAATACACTCGGCACAAAAGAGAATACTACAGTGAGGAGTGCCCACGATATACACGACACCGTCGATAAGGCAGTCGTTGAGTCGGGTGACAAAGCAGAGCATGTGATTTACCACAACATGACCCATCACCCGAGAGTAGAGGCATCATGTATAGCTGACGGCAACAGAGAATACTGGACATGCGATGGAACCGAGTGCCTCTCCCGTTACTACACAAAGGAAGACGGCTCGGCGTATACAGAAAATTATGATAAGGACATAAAACTCCTATGTAATCCGACAGCCCATTCTCTCGAACACATAGAGGCAAAGGAAGCAACCTGCACGGAGAACGGCAATATTGAGTACTGGCACTGTACTCTCTGTAAGAAATACTTCAGCAGTGAAGATGCAACAGACGAAATAACAGAGGACAGTACAGTCATCCCGCATCATGTCGTTAAAGAAGAGTGGGAATACGACATCGACAACCACTGGCATGTATGTACAGTAGACAGCAAGAAAGTTGATGTTGAAGATCACACCTGGGGAGAGTGGGAGGAATTCAAGTCAGGAGACAAAGTTGTTCATCACTATACAGAGTGCTCCGTCTGCGGGGCGAGAAAAGTTGCATCGGAGCCTGATTATCTTGTCTACAAGATAGGTATCGTGGAACTTGAGTTGAAGGACCTCGACAAGGTTCCCTGCGGCTTCTTCTACATCAATGGAGAAGAGGTGAATAGCGGGGATACGATTTATGTCGAGGCCCCGGAGGTGACAGTAGTGTACAAACCGGCTCTCGGGTCGAATATCGACTACAACGTGACCTCAAGTCTGTACAACAACGGAGAGAGAAAATTGTCGGGAGTGAAGGACAGTGACGGTTACTACACAGTGACAGCAAAACTCTCGAATAAGACTAAACATATATTAGGCATTCAGCTTTATACCGGAGGCGGGAATTTGGCTTTTGAATGCAATTTATATTTAAAAAATTAGGAGAGAAAAGCATGAAAAGAAGAGTTCTTTTAGTGACAATTGTGACAATCCTGATGATTTTCGCATTTGTCTCATGTTCAAACGAAGTTGCTCCTGAGGACACACTCGGAATGGTAACATTCGGAGAAGACCCCTCAGCAAAAGCAGTCACAACTGACGCAGATTACACTTATAACGTAGAGGATCTGGTCTGGTTCTACAAAGCCGAGAAGCTTGACGATGGTTATATTACCGGTCAGACAACAGGCTTTGTGACAGTTGCAGCTTTCGCAACTACAACAAAGACAGTAGACACAAATGGAGCAAACTCAACAGTAACTGTCGTAGCTGATTCCATGAAAGGTCTTTCAGGTAAGACACTCAATGCCGCAGGCTTCTCATACGGCCTCTGGAAGATTGAGCTTCAGGGATTCACAGAAGACAACATTACAATTGGTGAAAATGCTGTAACGATAAAGACTAATGCAACAGCTGAGTACAAGTCGACAATCAACAATCTTCTTGTCAACAAGGGTATGAACTATGCAAAAGCAGTTATCGAGCTCGGCGACAACCCGACAACAAAGGTTGTTTTCAAAGACATCAGTTTCTCTTTGAAAAATACAGAGTCGAATGTGACAGAGAATAGTAAATTCACTCTCACTGTTACTGATACACTGACAAATAATACTGATACGAAGTTTACTGTTTATACAGATAAAAAAGATGATACTTCTCCGGTTTATTCGATTGCTGATCCAACTGTAACAGTTACAAACGGCGTAGCAACAATCACTTCCAAGCAGCTGTATCTTAGAGAGAATGGTGAATCTATCGTCGGAAAGCATACGATGACCTTCGTTCTCTCTCAGGTTCTGAAGAATAAAGATGACAATAACGCTACAGTAGAAAATACAACCGTTGAAGCTGCTCTTTATACTCTGTACTACGAAGTGAAAGCAGGAACAACAACAGAGGTATACGGTACTCTGGTTTCTAATGATCCTAACGGTGCTGTTCAGATTAACAGTGTCCAGGATGTAGAGCCGATTACACTCGGGAGAGCTCTGGATGTAACAGGAGTAACAACCACAGGTACATCGGCAACCACTACACGAGTGCAGACACTGAAGGTTCCTGGATTTACAGTTACTATTCCTGCTAATACAACAGTTACTACAACTAAAGACAGCGTAACTATTGATGATACAACAGCAGAGACAGGAACGGCAGACGCAACAATCGGTTCAACGTATGTGGATGACTCTAAGCCTACAGGCGGCAACATAAATATTACTGCAGATGATTCCAGCACAAAGTATGATGTGACGCTCCCTGCTGCTGCAGATAATAGTACCCTCATACAGATTGATTGGTTCTATGGAAAGAACAAGGAAGTAAAGACAGTTGTTCATAACACAACAGAACTTCCTGCGGCAACTGACAGTAACACAAGTGAAGAAAGATACGGCTACAACAAGGAAACCGGTATACTCACACTTTATCTCAAGCACGCATCACCTCTCTATGTCATAACAAGAGACGCTGTAGCTAAGGATGACAATGGTAATGAGTACTATTCTCTGAGCGAAGCTATCAACGGAGATACCAAGAAATCAACAACAGGAGTTGAAGCAGGCGGTACAGTAACACTTCTCCGCGATATTACTCTCAGCGAGGAGATTGAAGTAAAGAAGAGCTTCACTCTCGATATGGGAAGAAAGACAATTACTGTGGAGAATTCAGGTGCTATCACAGTTGGAGAGAATGGTGTTGTAACTGTACAGAATGCAGCTGCTGCACAGGCGAGCGGTTTTATCAAGGGAATCGAAGTAAGTGATAGGTCCGGGATTGCAGGAGTGTACTATCCGACAGCGTCTAAAGCCCTGGATGCAGTTACAGATGGCCAGGTAGTCACACTGTTCAAGGATGACAAGCTGGAGGAAGGTGTAGCGCTGGATAAAAGTGTAACTGTTGACCTTAACTCGAAGACACTGACACTGGGTAACTACAATGGCATGATGGTTGGAGCTTACGAATCCCCTGAAGTTGATGTTGTTATAAAGAATGGAAAGTTAGTCCACAGCAAAGGTACTGGAGACACTAATAGAAGTGATTACAGTATCATGGTTTATAAAGGCAATATTCTTACTTTGGATGGAGTGACCATGACGGGTGGAGAAGGTGCTGAGTGTGGCATATATGTTAATGATGAGAACGGCGCTTCTCTGGCAGTAAATAACTCGACATTGAACCTTTCAGCAGAGTCCGGTATTGAGTTCGGAGGTGGTACACCATCAGAAACAGTAACAGGTTCTGTCACTATCACGAATTCTACGGTCTTAGGCAGTAAGTACGGTCTTAATTTGCAGAAAGGGACCTCTGCAACACTGGAGAACTCAGAGTTGAAAGGTACAACAGCGTCTCTTGCTCTGTTTGGAGGAAGTAAGGTAACCGGAACACTTAAGGAGGACTCTTCTATCACCGTGAATGAAGACTATGAAGGGAAGGTATCCCTTACTCAGGGCGATGCAGTTTATGTGTTGGGCCTGGATCATTTTAAGGAAGTAGTAAACAGTCTTGATAATAACGAAACTACAATCAGACTTCTGGCTGATGTTACTGTCGATAAACAAACATTGACTGATGCAAAGAGCTTTACTGTCGATTTGAATGGAAAGTGTTTAATCCTCAAAGCATGTTTAAACTTCGGATATAATTCGAGTTACACGTCTGAAAATGTTAGTGTAAATGTAAAAAATGGAACAGTTGAGATTTATAGTGGCGGGTACATAGAGTATAGAGGCAATTCTACTGGAACATTCACGGATGTGAAATTTGTATCTAAGGATAATAAGTTTGATAAGGCTGTACACTCTTGTGGTAGCGATGATGAAGCTGGAAATAGTAGTTTTTCTTTTGACAATTGCGAATTCAACAATACTTACACTTATTTCAATGCTGGTGATTACAAATGCA
>CAVJJV010000012.1:0-5545 GCA_963650055.1 Comamonas kerstersii
ATACTCTTCACATCTTATTAAATACGGAGGCTTTCAAATGAAAGTAAAAGCTTATCTTGAAATCACAATGTACATCGACGAGAAGAAAAGGCCGGATGCAGCCGGGGTCTACAACACCTACAGAGAGCCGTTTCTTACGTCGATCAAAGGGGCTCTCACAAAGGAACTCCTTGTCAGAAAGGAGGATGTACAGGTAATCCACGGATTCGACAGCATGGAAAATGCTCTCGCCTATCTTGACTCCGACCTCTTCAAAAAGGATGTGTTTACAGGTCTCAAGCCTACCTGGAGCAGAGATCCGGATGTCAGATTCTATGAGGTCTGTTAAGCTATTGTAAAATTTCTTTTTTTGCAATAGCAAAAGAGATGGGAATCTGTATTATATTACTGACAATCGACTTGAACGCCGTCTGTCAATTGGTGTTGGGTGAACCTGTTCTCGCCAGAAAAGACCTCCTATTCCCCCCTCTTTACCGGTGGTCTTGTCGAAATGGGTTTACCTTTTCTTTTTCTTTTCCCTTAATTCCATTCCGGAGATGAATTCAACAGCTTCCACATTGCGTCCGTGAATCATCTGCCATACAGCTCCTTCCGCTTCTTTTCTTCCCTTTGCATGTTTGAAGGGCATGAAGCCATGCATTGAATCTCTGCTTACAAGCACCTTTGCCTTTACTCCGTCGGCAGCAAGTTTTTCTCCATAGATGAGGGAGTCGTCGAGAAGGGGATCGATTCCTGCTGCTATGATAAGTGTCGGTGGCATTCTTGTGAGATCCGCGGCAAGGAGGGGGCTCATGAGAGGGGAGAGGCTGTCTTTAGTCTCCCGCGAGTAGTTCCTTATGTAGAAACTCAGGAGCTTCTGCGTAAATACAGGGGTCTCTTTATATAGTTCCATTGAACTTGTACGGAGTCTGCAGTCCGTCATCGGATAGAAGAGTATATTGCCTTCCGGGAGGGGGGCCATCCTGTCTCTCAGCAGCATGGTTGCAGTTATTGCAAGCGTTGCTCCGCATCCGTCTCCTGCTATGAATATGCGGTCGGGGTCGGTCTTCCAGTATTTGACACCTTCCATGGCCCACATGATTGCATCATAACAGTCCTCTCCTGCCGTCGGGAATTTATACTGAGGGGCGAGTCTGTAGTCTACAAGGAGAACCGCACATTCCATTGTGACTGCGAAGTAACGCATGTATGTCAGATAGAAGTCCATGTTGGCATGGATGAAGCCGCCTCCGTGGAAGAAGATTACAAGAGGGAGGGGTCCCTTGTCGGACATCTTCCTGTCGTAGACATAGTAGGCTGTTATCGTCTTTCCGTCGGATACCGGGATTATGTATGTCGTTACCGCGACGTTGTGCGACGTTCCCGCCAGATATTTCCTCATCGTCCTCCGGGGAAACGTCTGGCTGTTGAGTTTTTTTATTTCATCAGGAGTCAGCATCTCCGGGTCTAGGGTGAAGAATTTTCCGAATCCCTCGATAAAGAGCCTGTCGTTCCTGTCAAGTTTCATTTCAGACATAGCATTATTATATCTTATATACTCCGATGCATTGCAATATGCCGGGTGCGTACCTCAAAGTACGTTTTTCCCGGGGTATTTCGGGTCCGAAGTGAAGAGGATGCCGAGTTTCCTCAATCCCGAACTGTCTCCGGGGGACGGGATGTGGGTCATATGGACTTCTGTTCCCTTGAGGAGGGGCAGCTTTTCAAGAGCGCTCCTTGAAACTTCATCCACCGCACTCGACATTGCCAGTGCCGTGAGAGTTTCGTCGAGGTTCAAAGAGACTCCTTTCCCCGAAAGAAGGTCCCTCTTCATAGTTGTTATTGCAGATATTACGCTGCTGTTGATGAGGTCTTTCTCCCTGTCTATCGATGCAAGCACCTTGAGAGCGTTCAGAACCAGGGCGCTCGAGGCATGGAGCTCCATCGAGTTGTGGGCTGTAACGATTCTTCCGTCGGGGAGCTCTATCGCCGCCGCGCATGCAGTGCCGTCCTTGCCCTTCGACTCCGATATCGCTCTTTCAAGCTCCTTTCTTGCAGGAATGACTACACTCCTCATCTCCGGCACGAGTCCCGCCTTGTCCATAATCGAATTCATGCGGGTGACGGTATCTTCTCCGGTGAGTCCCGATGCGTAGTCGGTGAGAGTCTGGAAGTAACGCCGGATGACCTCCTGGCGCCCGGCCTCCCTGCACGCTTCGTCATCTGTAATCCCGAAGCCGCACCTGTTGACTCCCATGTCGGTGGGGGACTTATAGGGGCATTCTTCTCCGCTTATACGTTCGATGATCTTCTTCAACAGGGGAAAGGCCTCGAGGTCTCTGTTGTAGTTGACGGCAACAGTACCGTAGGCATTGAGGTGGAAGTGGTCTATGAGGTTTATGTCTCCCAGGTCTACTGTCGCCGCCTCGTATGCAATGTTCACGGGGTGATCCAGGGGAAGGTTCCAGATGGGGAAGGTCTCGTACTTCGAGTATTGCGGTTTTTCTCCTCTTTTCGCTTCATGATACATCTGGCTGAGACATGTTGCGAGCTTGCCGCTTCCGGGACCGGGGGCATTCACGATGACGACGGGAGCGTCTACGGGAATGTATTCGTTCTTTCCGTATCCTTCATCCGATACGACAAGGTCGATGTTAGATGGGTATCCCGGGGTTGCAGGATGTGTGTAGACATTGATTCCCATCCTTTCCAGCTTCTCCTTGAAGAGAACGGCCGAGGTCTGACCGTTGAAACGGGTGATGACGACCTTGTTGCACCTGAGGCCGTATGAGGCGAAGTCGTCTATCATCTTCAATACGTCGGCGTCGTAGCTTATACCGAAGTCCCCTCTCATCTTCCTCTTCTCGATATCCCCCGCATAGATGCAGATGATGATGTCGAGATGTTCCTTCAGAGACTGGAGGACGGCCATCTTGTTGTTGGGGTCGAAGCCGGGGAGGACACGTGAGGCGTGGAGGTCGTAAAGGAGCTTCCCGCCGCACTCTATGTAGAGTCTTCCCTTTCTCGACTTCACCCTGTCGAGGATGAACCTGGTCTGTTCTTCGATATATTTACTGCTGTCAAAACCTTTCCTGAACATCTTTACCTCAAAGAAATCCCTTCCTTGATGGAAGGGACTGTCATTTAAATTATTTCAGCAGACTGCTGAATGCGAGGAGTACTTCGTCTCCCTCACAGCCGGAGAGTACCTTCTTTGCAAGTTTCTTTCCAAGCTGTACACCTTCCTGGTCGAAGGAGTTGAGGTTCCAGAGGAAGCCCTGGAACATTACCTTGTTCTCATAGTGGGCAAGAAGTGCGCCAAGAGCCTCGGGGGTGAGTTTGTCGCCGTAGATGAGGGACGAGGGCCTTCCGCCTTCGAATTCCTTGTTGGGGTTATCGTCCTTCTTTCCGAGTGCGAATGCAACTATCTGGGCAGATAGGTTGGCGTTGAGCTTCTCCTGACTTGTAGAGCCGTCTGTTACGATGTCGAGTCCGCGCTGGTTGTTTTTGAAACCTATGAACTGGAGCGGTACGATATCTGTTCCCTGATGGAGCAGCTGGTAGAAACTGTGCTGTCCGTTGGTGCCGGGTTCACCGAAGATGACAGGGCCCGTCGGGTAGTCTACTGTATCTCCGTTCCTGTCGACATGCTTTCCGTTCGATTCCATATCGAGCTGCTGGAGGTGGGCCGGGAATCTCGAGAGAGCCTGTGAGTAGGGGAGGATGGCCGTTGACGGGCAGCCGAGTACGTTTCTCAGATAGAAGCCGATGAGGGCGTCCATCAATGCGCCGTTCTTCTCCACGTTCTTTACAACCGAGAGTCTGTCTTCTTCGTGTGCACCCTTGAGGAGCTTGCTGAATGTATTGAAGCCGTAGCAGAGCGAGAGTACGACGCCTCCCACTGCCGATGTCGAGGAGTAGCGTCCCCCGATATAGTCATCGATGAAGAATGATGCAAGGAGGGACTTGTCTGCGGCAAGAGGGCTTGTCTTGCTCGTGACGGCTACCATGTGCTTTGAAGCCACGAAGCCTTCAATCGGCGATGACGAGAGTACGTTGAGGACGAGGTCTCTGTTCGTCAGCGTCTCCTGTGTCGTTCCGCTCTTGGATACAAGAACAAAGAGAGTTGTCTCGAGGTTGAGTGATGAAATTGCTGCAGCAGCATCATCGGGGTCGACGTTGGAGATGAACTTTCCCTCAAGCATCTTTGTCTTTGTTCCCTTAGCCCAGCCTTCGAGTGCGATATAGAGTGCTCTCGGTCCGAGATCGGAGCCTCCGATTCCTATCTGGCATATCGTCTTGAACTTCTTGCCTGTCGAGCCCTTGATTTCTCCCGAGCGGACCTTGGATGCGAATTCCTTTATCTTGAGCAATTCTCCCTTATAGAATTCTTCCTTGTCTTCTCCGTCTGCCGTGACCTCTTTCTTGAGGACGTTGCCGCGTGTGAGATGATGGAGAACGAGTCTGTTTTCTCCGGTGTTCATTCTTTCCCCGGAAAGAACCGCCTTGTACTTATCTATGACTTCCATCTCGTCTGCCAGCTTCTGGAGATCCTTCAGGACAGGTGTATCGACAGGCATGGCTGCATAGTTGTATGTCAGGCCGCCGCCGAGTTTGATGGATTTCTCCTTTATTCTGTCTGCTGTCAGGATTTCGTGCAGATCTGCTTTTTTCTCGCCTGCAAGCCTTTCGTAGGCTTTGGTTTCTGTAACTTTCTTATATTCCATAGTAACCCTCCATAGGTAATTTTTGATGATTATAAGCTATTATGAGCTGTTGTTGTTAGTCTTTTATTTCAGGAATACGGGAATTGAATGATTCAAGAAGGTCCTCCTTCGTCATTCCCTCCCTTAGAATAAGGAAGATTGTGTCATCTCCTGCAAGAGATCCCAGAATCTCCGGGAGAGCCAGTACATCGAGTGCAAAGCCCACGCTGTTGGCATGCCCCGGTCTTGTCTTGATGACTCCGAAGTTTCCCGAGAATTCAATGGAGATTATTCCCCTTCTTACATCCTGTATGTAGCTCTTCTCGCTCTCGCTGATAAGATCCGTGTCGGGAAGGGCGTAGTAGTAACCCGACCAGCCGTCGGAGATCTTTCCGACCTTGAGCATCTTGAGATCTCTCGAGAGAGTAGCCTGTGTGACACAGTAGCCCTCCTTCTCCAGAAGCTCGAGAAGAGTGTCCTGATTATCTATACGGTTGTTCTTGATTATCTCCTTGAGAGTCGAGAGACGGTTGTTCCTTTCTTTCATTCATAACCTTCTTTTTGAATTTTTATGCAATTCTTATACATTGTAGTAGTAATATTTATACAAATCAAGGATAAACTACTTGAGATAATGAAGATGAAGGTTACTATTCACACCCCCTAACCCCTAAATCATAGTTTTGGACATTTCTCAGGGATGAAGCATTCATAACTCTCGAAATTTGCAAGAAATATTTGCATTTTTCGAGAGATTTCTATTGACTTTTATTTCGTTAGGCGTTATAATACGCATAAGGAAATAAGGAGAAGAAAGATGGGTATTATCTATCAATTGGACAAGAGAACAGGCAACACTT
>CAVJJV010000013.1:0-5303 GCA_963650055.1 Comamonas kerstersii
ATAATACACTTACAATTGAAACATTTCTAATAAAGTATAGCTTAAGAAGCTCTAAGAGTAAAAGAATCAGACAATATTATAGCGTGTACGAAAGCCCGAATGTAAACTGGAAATCAGTCGAGTCGACGCTTCTGTTGTTTATGTTCTTCACTATGTGGCAGTCTGCAACGGCATAGACAGATAGTGATTCGAGAATATTGTACTCACCTGTCAGGGAGAAGATGAGAGACTTTTCGACAGGATGGTGTGTTTTGACTGTAACTGTTTTACTGTCGTAGTCTCCTTCCTCGAACGGATTGAATGTAGTCGGGGTTTTGATATCGGGAGCGTCTGAATAATCGCCTGTATAGTTACCCCAGCTGCTTCCGGCATTCATCGAACCGTGCAGCATGAACATTGTTTCGAAACCGACACAGAACTTCCCGGGACGGGAATAATTGATTTTCGCATCAAAGACTACTGCATCGTTGCCGTATGTGTATGTCACAAACTTCTTCTGTGTCGTTATCGCAGCTCCCGATACTATTCTCAAAACCGCATCATAGCCGTATCCGGTGCGGTTGCTTTCATCACCGTGGAGGCCGCGGATGTACAGAAAGGGATCCGTGTATGCTGCCTCGAAGGAGCCGTTGATTACTCCCTTCCATGCTGTCAGCGCCCCTTTGACCCCTGCAAGATATCCCAGTGCCGTGGGATTCTCCCTCCCCTCGCTCACGGCAGGCATTTCGTCTACGGCAAGCTGACCGTAAACGTTGAGACCTTTGATCGGCGTATAGTCCACCTCGAAGACCATGAGGGAGTTGCCGTTTCTGGCAACATATTCATTATGCATGAAGCCGAACGGATTTATGTGCATGAGGGAGAACGGACGTGAATGCGTCGACCAGTACATGCACGCTTCATTGACTGTAATACCGACTTTATCATCAAAGAGAGAAAACTCAAGGCGGTGCGCAATCAGGGTCTTGTAATACGGTATCCCGTTCTTGTCTTCCGCGTTTTCATACCCCGGTCCGGGATAAAAAGCGTAGAGGAGAGAATACTTGAAGACTTCATGGAATGTATTGAACCTGATGAATGTCTCTTTGGGAAAGGATGATGAGAGCATCAGATTGCCCGTTTCTCCGCTTCCCCAGCTGAGTCTGTCACGCCCGATCAGGATACTCCAGCTGCCCCCCGACGCTTCCGAGAGCCTTGTAGGGATAGGTCCAGTCACAATCGGCTTCAAGACCGCCGTCGTTGGAAAAGAGGTATGCATTCACAAACGGGATGTTAATATTGAACATATTCCTGTACAAGAGGTTATCTTTTCCGTTGTCTCCGACGTTGAGGCCGTAGCTGTGTCCGAATGTTATCTCGAAGTAGCCGTAGAAATGGTCTCCCGGCCATGATTCGAATACAAGTTCGGCAAAAGGACGGCGGAAGGTAAAACCGTGGAACCAGTCCCCTTCGTCTCTGACATTCTCCGTATCTCTGTGGAGGTATGCCTCAAGGTTTGCGGCGGCGGAGAAATCGAGGGCTAGAGAGTCGTACGCCAGGTCGGGAGTGCTGACGACAAGGCTCCGGACGTAGTCATAGTACTCCTTCGCGGTATCGGAAAGAGAGGAGCGGTCTATACAACCGAGCATGAGAGTCATCTCCCTCTCGCTCCAAGGTCCTGAGGATGAGGGCAGGCTCCTCCCTGCAAGAATATACAGTGTTTCCACGACCTTGTATTCCGGGCCGTCTACGGAAATCACACTCTGTCCGTTACTGTATGCAGAGAGCATCCCGCAGATAGTGCTGCTGTCATGATCAGCAGAATTGTTCTTTTAATCAATTTCCCCCTGTTTCTTCAGGCTTCAGGCTCATCCCATTTCTCCACAAGAGTGAAGAAATCTGTCTTCTGGAGATTCACCTGCTTCTTCTTTATTTCATTGACCAGACAGTCCTTGTCGACATAGGGCTTCCATTTGGAGACGAGGTTCTTTCCAGCTATTCTCTTTATGGAGAGTGCCTTGGTGTAGAAACGGTTCATCCCCGCACACTCCGATCTGTCCTCTATGATCGATACCCTCTTGGGAAACCTGACGGCAATGGCGGGTGTCAGCTTGACGCTGTAACCGAAGAGCCACGAGCGGGTCCCGAGGTCTATGCTCTGGTAGTATTCGCTCAATATCTCGGTATCATAACCGCGGAGGCGCTGGAAGAGCGCTCTGTCATAGAGTCCGCTCTGGAGAACGGGGTAGAGCGTTCTCTCCTCCACCGGACTCTCTAAATCCGGGAGAAAAGCCTGAGGGTCGACTTCCTTTCCCCTGAGGCACGGAGCACGCAGCGTCGGCATGAGCTCGGCATCAGAACTGAGCATCACGGGACATATGACGACAGGATGGTTCTTCTCGGCCATGACTGCAAGCAGTTTCTCCCCGTTGAAGGCGATAAGCTCCATATCGGTTCTGACGATGAAGAAATAGTCCGTGTAGCATTCATTGGCCATCGCATTTATATATTCTCCCGTTGATGTGTCATTGGAGAAGACGATGAATGTAACCTCGGGGTATTTCGACTGGATGTCGTACTGCTCCATCTTGTACTCCGTAGTGAGGACATGGAGGGAGAGGTTCATGTTAGCCATGTACCACTCGAGAGATTTCTCAAGCTCCTCCTTCGTGCCGAAATCGAGAATACCTACGGCGAACTGCTTCTGCTTGTAGAGAGAGGATATCCTGAATCCCAGATCCTGCTTCCTGAATACCATCCTGTAGCTGCTCATACCCCTGCTGTATCCTCCGGTCTGAAGACCACCTTGCGGCTCTCCCCCGTCATTGCATTTATATCCTTCGAAGAGTGTCCCTTTATGAGAAGTATCTCGGAGGAGTTGAATCCGGAGACAGCCTTCATGAAGACAGTGCCGTCCTCACTCTTCACATCCACAACGTCACCTTCTCTGAAAACACCCTCGACATTCACTATTCCAGACGGAAGAAGAGACTTATGGTTTATAAGAGCATTTTGAGCTCCCCTGTCGACGATGATCGTCCCCTCGGACGGGGTGTTGATTATCCACCTCTCCCTCTGCGACATTCTCTTCGAGGGAAGGATATATGTCCCCTTCTCCTCTCCGGCCATAATCCTGATGAGGATATCATCTTCATATCCCGAAGCTATGATGGTGCCGCATCCCCCCTTCTGTGCAATAACTGCCGCCATGAGCTTTGTCTTCATACCGCCTGTGGAGAATGTAGACCCCTTCCCGTTCGCCCATGAGAAAACTGCTGAATCAATTTCGCTCAGTTCTTTTATGAATTCGGCATCAGGGTTTGTCTTCGGGTTGTCCGTATAGAGTCCCGGGATATCTGTAAGAAGAACAAGAAGATCGGCGTCAATCTTCGATGCAACGAGTGCGCTCATCCTGTCGTTGTCGCCGAAGACGTTTCCTATCTCCGCTGTCGACACAACGTCATTCTCGTTGAATACGGGAACTACTCCGAGGTCGAGGAGAGTCATTACGGCGGTACGGAGATTGTTGTAGCTCCTGCGGTTATTCAATACGGAGCGTGTTATGAGAATCTGCGAGCATAGAAGATTGTGCCGTCCGAACTCCTTCTGGTAGGCATCCATCAATACGGGCTGTCCGATTGAGGCACACGCCTGTCGGAGCGCTATGTACTTGACTTCACTCTCGTGGTGAAGGGCCTTCGCCCCGAGTCCCACGGCACCCGAGGAGACAAGAAGAACCTGTATCCCCTGCTTTCTGAGTAGTGCTATCTGGTCGACAAGGCATTTGATTCTCCCCTTGTCTACTCCGCTCTTATCGGAGAGGAGGTTAGTGCCGACTTTGACCACTATACGCTTTACAGCTGAAAAATCCCTCATCTCTCCAGTTCCCTGAAATGAAATTTCCTCTCCGGATTCTCTCCCGAATACTCCGCGACGGTCTCGCCGTGTCCTCTGAGCACCCACTTCGTCGTCATGAGACCGTCGAGTCCGACCGGTCCCCGGGCATGGATACGGGATGTCGATATTCCGACCTCGGAGCCAAGACCGAATCTGTATCCGTCTGCAAAACGCGTGGAACAGTTGACGAATACATCGGCCGAGTCGACGTTCTTCACGAACCTGTCTGCTACAGCACTATCACGGGTGATTACCGCGTCGGTGTGACCCGAGGAGTGTTTTCTTATGTGGTCGAGAGCCTCATCGGGGGAGTCGACGACTCTGAGTGCACACTCGAGAGCAAGATACTCCCTGTCCCAGTCACCAACTGCAGCGGGAACTCCGCTCTTGAAATAAGGAAGAGAGCACTCATCACAGTGGACGAGAACACCCTTCTCTTCAAAAGCCTCGGAAAGAAGCGGAAGAAGATGCGGTGCGATATCCTTATCGACAAGGATTGTCTCAGTAGCGTTGCATGCCGCAGGATACTGCGTCTTTGCATCGAGAAGTATCTTCACGGCCTCGCCTGTATCTGCACTCTTTTCAACGTACGTTATGCAGAGTCCCTCCGAGTGCCCCAGTACCGGTATATGGGTGTGCTCCATGACGTAGCGCACAAAGCTGCCCGATCCCCGGGGGATTATCAGGTCGACCCACTTATCGGCCTTAAGAAGCTCCCCGACATCCTCTCTCGTCTCCAGGGCCTCTATCCAGCTGGAGGAGAATGAATATTTTTCTACAGCTTCCTTGATTATCTCCACAAGGACCCTGTTGGTGTTCTGTGCCTCCCTTCCCCCTTTGAGGATGAGACCGTTTCCGCTCTTGAGCGCAAGGGACGCTATCTGGATAAGGGCATCGGGACGTGCTTCGAAGACCATGCCGATCACCCCGAGGGGGACGGCAACCTTCTCGAGAACAAAGCCTGTGTCAATCTCCCTCTTCTCGCGGATTCTTCCCACAGGATCGGAGAGGAGTGCAACCTCCCCCAGTCCCCTTATGGACTGGGCCCTCTTTTCATCGGTGTATTTCAGCCGCGATATCACAGCATCCGCCTCTCCGGAGGCCTCTGCCTTCTCTATGTCCATTCTGTTGGCTTCTTTTATCCTCATGCTGTTTTCTTCAAGTGCAGAAGCGATGGAAAGAAGTGCGTCATTTCTCTCGTCTGCAGAAGATTGAGAAAGAATAACAGAAGCGTCCCTGACTTTTTTAAAGAGATTTTTATCCATGTGAACAGTCTATTTTATTGAGGGGAATACTTCAATTATAAGTTGCCATAAACCTGTCGACTGCCGTGACTACAGAGTTCCCTATCGCACGCGATTTATCGCTTATGGTCGTATGGTCGACCTCCTCGCCCCTCGGGTCGATATCTGCAGCCTTGAAATGCT
>CAVJJV010000014.1:0-6601 GCA_963650055.1 Comamonas kerstersii
TAATTATGGAAGAAGCTTTTTTGCAGAGGACAGTTACCTGCGGCCAGCTGAGAGCAGGCGATGAGGGCAGGACTGTCGTTCTCAACGGCTGGGTTCACAGGGACCGCAACCACGGCGCACTGCACTTCATCAACCTCCGTGACAGATATGGTCTTACTCAGGTTGTCGTTGATGATGATGCCTCGCCATCCCTTCAGGAAACAGCAGCGTCACTCAAGCTTGAGTATTGTATTGCAGTCAAGGGTGTTGTACGGAGAAGACCTGACGAGATGATCAATCCCGATATGGCTACCGGGGAGATTGAAGTCAAGGCGGAGGATATCCAGGTATTGAGCCAGTGTGCTGTTCTCCCCTTCATGATTGAGGACGAGAACAACGCAAGAGAGGATCTGAGACTGAAGTACAGATTCCTGGACCTCAGGACAAAGGGCATGCAGGACAGAATCAGACTCCGCCACGAACTCGTTAAGTCTATAAGAGAATACTTCTACAAGACAGACTTCTATGAAATAGAGACTCCAACTCTCATAAGGTCGACTCCCGAGGGAGCAAGGGACTTCCTTGTACCATCCCGTATATATCCCGGAAAATTCTTCGCTCTTCCACAGTCACCACAGCTCTACAAGCAGATTCTCATGGTCTCCGGATTCGATAAATATTTCCAGGTGGCACGCTGCTACAGAGATGAAGACCCGAGGGGTGACAGACAGCTTGAATTTACACAGCTCGACATCGAGATGAGCTTTGTAAAGCGTGATGATGTTCTTGAACTCGTCGAGGATCTCTTCGGCTATGTATTCAAGGATGTCATGAAGACCGAGATTCCCGCCCACTTCAGGAGAATCACATACCATGATGCCATGAACACCTACGGATGCGACAAGCCCGACCTCCGCTTCGGCCTCGAGATCAGGGACGCTTCCTCCTGGGCCTGTAATTCAACATTCTCGCTCTTTACAGATACTCTCGCTTCCGGCGGCTATATTAAATATATTGTAGCACCGAAGACGGAAGGTCACGACTTTACAAGAAAGTACATCACGGAGCTCGAGGATGCTGCAAAGATTTACGGCGCAAAGGGTCTCTGCTGGATGAAAGCAGAGAACGACACGCTGTCCGGCGGCGTATCGAAATACTTTGCAGGAAAGGAAAGCGAGATTCTTTCCGCCACCGGTGCACACAATGGTGATATCATCCTGATTGTTGCACTCGATGACTGGAAGAAGTGCTGCAACTCGATGGGTGCCGTCAGAAACAAACTCGGAGCAAACCTGGGTCTTATCAAGCCGGGCTTCGAATTCTGCTGGATTATCGACTTCCCGCTCTTCGAGTACAATGAAGACGAGGGCCACTGGGAGGCTGCACACCACATGTTCAGCATGCCCCAGGTAGAGTACCTGAGTACACTCGAAAGCGACCCGGGTTCTGTAAAGGGCGACCTCTACGACCTCGTACTCAACGGCTATGAACTTGCCTCGGGCTCTATCAGAATCCACGATATAGAACTCCAGAAGAGAATCTTCCGTATCTGTAATATCCCGGATGATGTTGCACAGTACAAGTTCGGCTTCCTTCTTGATGCCTTCAAGTTCTCCCCGCCGCCGCACGGAGGAATCGCACCCGGCATCGACAGACTGTGCATGATCTGCGCAGACCAGTCATCCATCAAGGAAGTCATAGCATTCCCGAAGAATACCGCTGCTCTTTCTCCTATGGATAACTCTCCGAACTGGGTCGATCAGAGTCAGCTTGATGAACTCGGCCTGATTATCGACGAAAAGAAGAAATCCACGAAATAGAATACTGATAAACAGATTACGGCCTCGGAAAACGGGGCCGTTTTCTATCTCTCTATCCTGTCCTTGAGAACCTGAAGTATCCCCCTCATGACATCAACCATCTCCCTGTAGTACCCGTTCGCTTCTGCCATTGCCATCGGGACATCATATTCATCAATGAGAAGTACAACCTTCCTGCCGTAATGGGCATAAAGCATACGGACGAGAAGCAGTAAGGCATCAGCACTCTCATATATCGACGAGCTGCCGCAATTGATTTTCCTGAAGTCCTCCTTGTCGACATTGTTGACCGCCCTGCTTTCAAGAAGAAATTCATAGTCATGAAATAAGGTTTTCAAGACTTTCAGAATATTACCACATGCAATATCGAAGGAGATTCCGTCAACTGATTTGAATGAGACAAAGACAGTGGGACTTTTATTCATTCTCTCCGAGCATAACTCTTCATCTCCAGATATCTTCAAGCCCTCGAAAAGATTTCTGCTGTCCTTCGAGATATCGAAGAAGTATGAGAGCATGGACATATTGAGAGTCTTCCCGAAGCGGCGGGGACGGGTGAAAAGGAAGACGCCGGTACCGTTGGTTCTGCATATATCTTTGATTAACGGTGTCTTGTCTATATAGAAAAGTTTATTGCTTCTGATTGTCTCAAAGTCTGATCTACCCAACGGAAAATCAGCACTTTTCATCTCTCACCTCATCTTTCACCCTGCTTGGACGCCTCATCATATATTCTATTTGGGCATATACCATAAGACAAGGCTCACCGCCAAAGTATTTTCCCTCTTTATTTTATTTCCTCTTCATCCGATAATTAATACATGGCAAGAACAATAGAGAAGATTGAATGTTTCGATTCCTTCAGAAAATCAATGCTTGATTATTTTGCGTCCTACCCCGGGGAGGACAGAAGACGGCGTAAAAGCTCAATCTCCCACCGCATCGCACTATCAATCATGAAGAATTTCCCATCATCCCTTGTCGACATAGACTACGACACGACAGATATTCTTGTACATGAAAACAAGGGGAAGGACATACTTGCCATCTTCTGGTCCAACACCTATCTTACCCTTCAGGAGAAGGAGAAAGCCCAGAACTACCATCTCACCCATAAGCCGATGCTCACACTCGCCTTCTCGCTTCTTGAAGACAGAGACTACATCCTCATCTACCGATTCGAGGATGACTACCTTGAGTACCTTCATATAGACAAGGTCGACTTCTCTGAGATGCTTTTAAAGAAATGCCTGATCAAGGAAGAGAAGAAGAGGAATAACGAGGAGCCGACTCTCTTCTCGAAGAGGAAGAAGTCTACTTCCTGACGGGGTCGATTACACGGCCTTCCCCGATGAGTTTCAAAGCGGCCCTCCTGTGGGCGTCTTCAGCGCCGTTCCAGGGTTTATCCTTATTCTCGCTCTTATATTTCTGACTCATCCAGATATCGTCATCCCTCACTCTTTTGAGTGAATTCTCGAGGAGAGCGAAGAGATTCTTCTCGAATGCGGTGTAGTCGTCTCCTTTTAAAGCTTCACGTGCTGCACGGGAGACGATAAAGGTATGGTGGAGACAGAGTCCCTTCGAGGAGAGAAAGGCTTTACGGAAGTCCTCATCCTTTAGAGCCAGGATGGCGAGAGTATAAGCATAGCGGTTGAGACGTTCCTCCATCCCCGAGCATATGAGGCAGCCATTCTCCCTTTCGAGCACAGCCTTCTCGAACTTCTCAACTTCTTTTTCTATATCTTTTGCCTTCTCTGCTCCCGCTATCCTCTCAAAGCTCTTTTTGAAGATTCTTTCGTTCTCGCCGTAGTATGTGTCCAGCGTCAGGGCAATGCTCTGGGGGTTACCAGATGACGAAAGGAGAGCCCAGTGGCGGGGACAGAAGCCGTAGGTATTGGTTCTGATTCTCACTTCACTCGTCATGATGGCAGAGGAAAGATAGTATTCCACATAATCTTCCTCCGCCTTCTTCATGAGAAAACATACCGGACACTCTGTGTTTTCATTGAGGGCATCCCGGAGGGGGATAGTCTCGAGAAGTGTCTTCAACCGAGAAGCTCCTCGGCCTTGAGTGCAATGTTCTCACCCGTAAAGCCGAATGCACCTTTGAGGTACGAAAGGTTCCCGACCTCTCCGAATCTCTCCCCGACATTCATGAATCCCATCTTTGTCGGGAGAGTCGCCGAGAGGTGTGCAGCTATCATCTCCCCCACTCCTCCTGCGTAGCGTCCGTTCTCGCATACGAGAACTTTTCCTGTGCGTGAAGCGACCTTTTCGATGAGGGCTGTGTCGAGCGGGCGGATTGTATGGAGGTCGATGACAGTTGCCTTGATACCCTTCTTTTCAAGTATCTCTGCAGCCTCCATTGCTCCGTCCACCATAACGATTCCGGCTGCTATGATTGCTACATCGTCTCCACTTCTGAGCTCGATTCCCTTCCCCAGTTCTATCTTATCCTCGAGACTGTAGCGGAAGTTGATTCCCTTACGAGGAGTGCGGATATAAGCATTGTGGCCGGATTTGTAGACCTGCCATGTAAGGTCATAGAGGGACTGGGCGTCACTGGGTTCCACGATGACGAAGCCGGGTATCTGCCTCATGAGTGCGATATCCTCAAACGGCATATGGGTGCCGCCGTTGTACTGTGCAGTTATTCCCGGGTCCGACCCTATGCATATAGCCCTCTGGTGGGCATAGCCGAGGGAGATGAAGAGCTGGTCATAGTCGCGGCGTGACATGAAGCATCCGAAGGAGTGGATTACAGGGATAAGACCGACGGAGGAGAGCCCCGCGGCAAGTCCCACCATATTAGCCTCGGCTATTCCCGCGTTGAAGAAACGCGAGGGAAATTCCTTCTGGAATGTAGTGGATCCGATACATGAGGAGAGATCGGAATCTATGAAACAGACCCTGCTGTCCTCTCTTGCGATATCTACAACGGCACCGATCACCGCTTCTTTATAGTGATTGAAATCATGTGCATCTCTTTTCATCTCATTTACCTCTTCTTTCTTCAAGGACTCTGACAGCCTCTTCTGCCTGCTCGGGTTTGACCGTCATGGAATGGTTGGCCTTGACACCCTCTCCGAATACATACCCCCGGCTCTTCTCTGTAACCATGATGATCATATGAGGCTTACCGGGTGTCTTCTTTGCTCTCAGGACGGCATCGTCGAGTGCTTCCACATCGTGGCCGTCGACTACGACGGTATCCCAGCCGAAGCTCTCCCAGCGCATTCTTACATTCTCCCTCTCCTCAGGAATTATATCCTTCGTGTATCCGTCGAGCTGCTGTCCGTTGAGGTCTTCGAATGCAATCACCCTGTCAAGCTTCTGTGCACCTGCGAACTCTGCTGCCTCCCAGATCTGGCCTTCCTGGCTCTCCCCGTCTCCGATGATTGTATAGGTCCATGCATCAACGCCTTTTACCCTGTTGCCGAGAGCTATTCCCATTGCCGCCGAGAATCCCTGTCCGAGGGATCCTGCAGTGAAATCTATTCCGGGAGTCTTTGTCATGTCACAATGGGAGGGAAGTCTTGTACCCCCCTGGTTCAATGTGGAGAGCATAGACGTGGGGAAGAACCCTTTGAGAGCGAGAGCCGCGTAGACTGCAGGCCCCGCATGTCCTTTCGATACCACAAGTCTGTCTCTCTCATCCATCTTCGGGTTCTCCGGGTCTACATTCATCTCCTTGAAATACAGGACGGAGAGGAGGTCGCATATGCTCATGGCTCCCCCTATATGGCCCGACCCGAATGATGCTATCTCCATTATCGTCGCTTCCCTTATCTGGAAGGCTTTATCAATCAAATCCTCTTTTACTTTCTGTTCCATCTTTATTCTCCTCACCGCATCTCTGCGATTTCTTCCTTCTGTTTTTCCGTCAGGCTCTCCGTCTTCACTATGTGTGAAAGGAAAGTCAGCCTTGCAGCCTGCTCCAGGCACTCCAGCCTGTCGAAGGCATTGATTATGCTCTTTCCAACTGTCAGCGCCCCGTGTTTTTCAAGAAGCACGCAATTGCACCCCGTCTCTATAGTGCCGGCAACTCTCTCTGCCAGGAAGGCTGTCCCCATCCTTTCATAGGGCACTTTGACAACCCTGTCCAGGAGGTACCAGCTCTCGGCTATGAGAGATGTATTGATCTCCTCTTTCGATGCACTGAAGAGACAGGAGTACACAGGGTGTGAGTGCACGACACTCATGACGTCTCCCCGGGAGAGATATATCATCCTGTGCATCTCACTCTCTATGCTGAGTTTCTTATCAGGAGTGAGATTGACTCCCGTTTCAAGATCCACGACTGCTATATCCGACTGATCAAGGGATGACTTATCAAGACCGGAGGGGGTTATCAGCATCAAGTCCCCCGCCCTGGCACTTATATTGCCCCCGGTAGTCGTCGTCAGTCCCCTCTCGTAACATCTTTTCATGAAGAGGGCGATATCTCTCTTCAACTCTTCCATATCGGTCATACGGTAAGTCTAGCACAAAGATAACTCTTGGTGGATAACAAAAATCACTTTGAATGAATGGAAATAAGGTGGGCATATCGCCCAGATGAAGCTGCACTTCAACACTGAAGAATACAGAACCCATAATCCTCCGGTTTTCAATCCGCTTGTCGCCGAAATACACTTGCCCATTTCTTCCCTTCAAATAATATTGTTAGTTGTAGACTATAGACAGTGAGGAGGCGGCAACGAGAGAATACAAAGACAGGCTCTTCAAGTTCATCTTCGGCAACGGAAAGAACAAGGAGTGGACGCTCAGTCTCTATAATGCCATAAACGGCACGTCCTATA
>CAVJJV010000015.1:0-3758 GCA_963650055.1 Comamonas kerstersii
GAAAAAGGACTGGGGAAAAACCCCTACTATGCATATAAGGTATCTTCTCTCGAGGAGATGAACGCCTCGATCAGGGCTATGAAGAAGACGGAGACTCAGGAGAGCCTGAGGCAGGACGCAATCGCACTCGAGTATGAAAACCCAGACTCGATCGTCCTCAATTTCGTTGCCGGGGATATAAACCTCATCCTCAATCCCCATGAAGCACAGGTGAGACTCAACAACCTCATGAACACCTTCCATGAGAAGCGTAACTACGCCTGCGCGGAGTACGTTGCCGAGACTATCCTCAAGACCGGTGACGCACCCTCTCCCCTGAGAGTGCTCGGTGAGATTGCAGAGACAAAAGGCGACGAGGAGAGGAAGTGGGCCTGTTACGAGAGCTATGTAAAGTGCAACAGCAACGATACGGACATAATAATCGCACTTGCTGACAACTACGAGAAGAAAGGCGACAGGAAGAAGGCGTGCACCTATTACCAGAGGGCTCTCAACAGACTTCTTGTAAACCCCGATTCGACGAAAATCAGAAACACATTCAAAAGTCTCCTGGAGAATGGAAACAGCGACTACTCCTTCTATTCGACATACATCTCGAAGAACGGGAAGACCCCTCTTGCGCTGGAACTCTCCCACCTTCTTCTCGACTACCTCTACAGGGAGAAGGATTCCTTCACGGACGAGACATCCGGACTCGAGAGAAGAAAGAACATAGAGAATATCATAGATGTAATAAGAACGATTCTCTCCATCAACCCCGATGACGATGAGACAAGAGTAAAGCTCTCCCGTATACTCAGGGAGCGTTACGGAAAGTCCTCCCGTTACAGCGAGTGCTCGAAGCTCTTCGATGTTACAAAGTCTGGAGTCGATCCCGTCAGGGCTCTCGAGGAATTCCAGAAGAACATAGCATACTCGAAGAATACATATGTTCTCCAGAATGCCACGAAGAAGGTCGGCCTCATCACGGATGTAACGGACGGCGGATTATTGACCGTCAAGTTCTCGACAAGAGCCGGAGACGAGATAAAAATCAATATAAAGAATGCCATGACGAGTCTCACCGCCCTCTCGAACAAGGATATAAGGGCGATAAAGAAGGGAAAGAAGGCTGAAGTCATCAGGGAGAAGATAGACGGGGAGGACGGCATCAGGTGGCTTTTATTCACCCTTCTCATTTCGTCTCCCGGAAAGTCGGCTCAGCTCAAGGATATGAAGGATGAGCTTGTTCCTTCCGTCCTGGGAGAGAAGGACTGGGAGAGAATATCGAAGGCACTGAGAAATGAAGCCCTCGAAAATCCATATATCGACATCATCAACAAGAACACCTTCCATCTCAGGGATTATCCATTGACCAGGGAGGAGAGACTCTACGAGACATTCATCGGCTACAAGGAGTTTTCAAAGAGGGTCGTCTCGATCATCGAGGCGCTTGACGAGAACAGAATCGATCTCGAGTCCGATTCATTCCTGGAGATGGTCTCCTACTTCGCCTCATTCCTCAAGGATGAGAGAAACCCGGTCTATCAGCGCCTTGAGGCTCTTCTTGTCGTCGAGATGATGGGTGAGATGAAGGTTCCCGTCCAGGCTGAACTTTCCTTCTCCGAGCTCTATACTCCCCTCTCTCTTATTGAGAGGAAGAATGTCTATGAAAACCTCTCCTGCAAGGCGACGAAGAAGGAATACATCGACATGCTCTCGGCTCAGGACAGGAAGGCATATGATGTACTCGAACTCATCTTCCCGGTCAATCCTACAAAGGAGCTCATGAAGAAGATGGAGAGTGTCAACTCTAAAAAATTCTCTGACTACATGGCACGCACACTAAATGACTACAAGAACAATCTCATCTCATTCTGCTTCTTTGTGGAGAACGGAGTGACGAAGAGTAATCTCAAGAGTTCGAAGCTTACTCTCGACGACTATGTGCTATCACTTCTCAACTGCCTTTCCTTCCTCTATTCGTCCTACTCCGACGAAAGACAGCGTAAGGCTGTAAGAGACGCTCTCGTCTCCGATAAGAGCATTGCATCCCTCAGAAGCTATCTTTTGTCTGCTGATGAGAATGCGACGAAGAAGCTCGCCCCCCATCTTGTCTGGAACCCCGGCCTTACGGATGCGGAGAAGGAGCAGTACAAGAGCCTCATTCTTTCGCGCTTCCCTTCTTTCGACTTCGGTGTGAAGGAGGAAGAGGAGGAGAAAGAGGTCGAGATTTCAGTAATGAGAGGCTTCATGTGCACAAAGGCATCCTTCGAGAAGAAGCAGGCAGAGCTTATCGACATCAAGGAGAACCAGATTCCCTTCACTCTCCATGAAATCAAGGTGGCAAGAGAACTCGGAGACCTCAGGGAGAACTCTGAGTACCAGTATGCGAAGGACCATAAGGTATTCCTCGACAGGGAGTACGAGAAGCTTGCAAATGAACTGAGCTCAGTGAAGATCATGTCCACGGGCGATGTAATCGACAAGAGAGTCGGATTCGGGACAAAGGTTACATTCCGCAGCACTTCCACAGGAGAGGAGAAGACTTACACCTTCCTCGGCCGATGGGAGTCCGATCCCGATAACGGCGTCATCGATATAAACGCACCTCTCGGGCAGTCTCTCATGAATCACACCGTCGGTGATGAAGTCGAGTTCAGAAACGGATCGATGAGTATGAACTATCTCATTCTATCCATCGAAAAGATTGATTTCTAAGTTTATTACGGGTCGCTCCATACGGCCCGTATTTCTTTAAAGGGGGAAGAGTTTTGAAGAGATTTCTTTTAACTGCCGTCATCATTGCCGTTATTGTATTTGTTGTCATGAAGTGCCTTCCGGATACAGAGGAAACAGAAAAGGAGGAAGTCTATGCCTCCCCTGTCGTACTCGATACTCCTTCCACTCAGAGCAGTGAGCAGTATTACGGGAGGTGGGCAATCAGCGTTGAGTCGATAACAGAGTATGTCAAATCCACACTTGTTAAGGGTGGAATAAAGGAGAGCGACGAACTCTATGCCTTCTTCCTCTCCGACGGCATAACGACGATAAAAAACGAGTACCTCGAATACTCCCTTACACTCAACGGAGACGGAACATGTATAATCCATTCTTCAGGAAGTGAAACAGAGTATACATATGAAGTCGGGAAATCACGAGGGCTCACACTTACAAACGAGAAGGGAGAGAGTGAATACTACGGAGACTTCTCCTCCGATTATTCGCGCCTCAACGTCACGGGCTTTGACGGCCTCTACCTTGTAAAGGAGAATTGAGATGAAAAAGATACTGAGCTTTCTCTTTGTTCTTTCACTTCTTCTTTTCACACTCTCTGCTGAAGGACAGATGGAAATTTCTTCCCTTCCCGTTGATGAGGATGCTGTTATTATAAATCCTCATGCCGGAAGGTGGGTGGTGAGTGAGGATTCCCTCATCGACTGGATGAAAGAGGAACTTCTACGGGAAGGATTAAGCCCTGATGATGAACTTTATCAAAGCACTCTCAATGAAGGGATTGATTATATGAGAGGACAAGTAAATTCACGTGCCGTCATCCTCAATGAAGACAATACCGGATATTATTCAAACTCCGAAGAGAAGTATAATAACTTCACTTACGAAATAAAAAATGAAAATCAACAACCCACGGGTCAAGACCCGGGGTATGAGAGCGAAAGCATCTCGTGCCCTTGTTGATTAGCCTAAGCCTTCAGGTTCGGAAACGGATTTGCTGGCTACGTTACGGGAGAATATATAGGTACCGATAGGTGTTGTCC
>CAVJJV010000016.1:0-2096 GCA_963650055.1 Comamonas kerstersii
TGTCGGACTCCCTCGATAAAAAGGGCTTTCTTCTTTTTTCCGTTCTTCCAGCTTATGAGCCTGTCGTAGGCTTTTCTATGGAGCATGATTTTCCTCCTGGCAGTGGTGATGTGGTACTAGTTTATACTACCTGCGACATTTTTCCAGACTTTCAGAAGGGTAGTGCGACATTTTTCGCGGTTTTCAGGTGCTGTGTGCGACATTTTCCAAAATAAGAGGCTCCCCATTTGGAGAGCCCTGTCGTTTTTTTATATTTTTACTCCTCAATAGATACGTCGACGAACTTGAACTGCGTTACATCGAAGAGACCGCAGTCTGCAATCTTGTATGCAGGAATTACAGGAAGAGCCATGAAGCAGAGTGTCATGAACGGGTCGATTTCCGGGTTCATGCCCTCCATTTTCTTCTCTGCCGCATCATGGAGTTCGTCCAGGCACTTCACGACTTCGTCTACCGGGAGATCCGTCATGAGACCACCGATTTCAAGAGGATGGGAGGCAAGTTCCACGCCGTCCTTGAATACTGTAATACCGCCTCCGATTTTGATGAGGTTCTCGACTGCCTTGAGCATGTCTTCATCGTTGTCTCCGACTACGATTATGTTGTGCGAGTCGTGTGCAATCGTATCGGCAATTGCACCGTGCTTTATTCCGTATCCCCTGATGAGGGCGGAAGCATGGTATCCTGTGCCGTTGTGGCGTTCGATGACGGTAACCTTCAATATGTCCTGATCAGGGTCATGCACCCATTCACCGTCGGCATTTCTCTTGACGGTTGCTTCACCTTTTCCTGTTACGACACCGCCCGGGAGGATATCGATTACTCTGACCCTGTTACTCTTGAGAGGAAGAGAGAATGTCTTGAGGGAGAGGTCCTTGACCTTTACCGAGCCCTGTACTCCGAACGGTTCCACATGCGGGGACTTCTTGATTATTCTGCCGTCTTTAGCAACTTCCTCGCCCTTGACGAATACCTCTGTCGGCTTGATTTCTTCGAGAGTCTTCGAGAGGAAGAAGTCTGCACGCTTACCGGGTGCAATCATACCTCTGTCGTCAAGATGATAGCATTCAGCGGCATTGAGGGTAGCACATGCAATGGCCTTCAACGGGTCGAGTCCGTGGCTTATGGCAAGGTTCACACCGTAGTTGATATGACCTTCTCTCGTAATGGACTGAGGCTGTCTGTCATCCGTGCAGAAGAGACAGCGGCGGTAGTTGGTATCTGTTACGCCGGGAAGGAGCTGGAGTACATTGCGGCATACAGTTCCCTGCCTCAGGAGTACATACATTCCCTTTCTGATCTTCTCCTGGAGCTCTTCGGGGGTCTCGCACTCATGGTCTGTCCTGATACCTGCCGAAAGGTATGAGTCGAGGCCCTGGCCCTGGATGGTCGGAATGTGACCGTCGATGACCTTCTTACGTGAGTAGCATGTTTCAAGCTTATCGAGGATGGTTTCATCTGCTCCTACGACTCCTACATAGTTCATCATCTCACCCAGTCCCAGAATCTTCTCGTTGTCGATGAGTTTCTCGATTTCGGGGGCGTTGAGAACGGCACCGGAGTGCTCGAAGAATGTACATGGAACACAGCTCGGGAACATGTAGTAGATGTCGAGAACGGCATCCTTTGCAGATTTCAGCATATATTCCATGGCATTGAGACCTGCGACATTTGCAATCTCATGTGGGTCTGCAACTACGGTTGTAGTACCGCATGGAAGGATTGCATTAGAGAATTCACTCGGCGAGAGGTGGGAGCTCTCGATGTGACAGTGGCTGTCGATGAAGCCCGGAATAAGGTACTGGCCGCCGGCATCAACAGTCTTCTTTGTCTTTCTTTCTCCGTCGAAACCTACGATGTAACCATCTTTAACATAGACATCTGCCTTGTAAACGGTAGATCCACAGACATCAACAACCTGTGCATTCCTGATGACGAGATCGCATTCATCTCTCCCCATCGATGCATTGATCAGGCTGCGTGCAGTCAATTTATTCATTTAGTATTCTCCTTTTTGTATCTAAATGATAATACGGTTTCTTCAAAAAGCTAGAAATTTTGTTGCTTTTTGTTGCGAAACCCACATAAAGTACAAA
>CAVJJV010000017.1:0-14963 GCA_963650055.1 Comamonas kerstersii
AGAGTGTCAGTATAACAGAAGAAAGGAAGGTTACAGATGCAGTTTCTCACCGGGATGTACGATGGAAAGATAGACGACAAGGGCCGTCTGTCTCTGCCTTCACGTCTGAGATCTGCACTGGCCTCCGAACAGGTGGTGATTCTTCCAGGTCTGGATGGTAATCACTTGATGCTCATGACTCCCGACTACTTTGAAAACCAGTTCTGCAGGCAGATACTCTCAACCCCGCTTGCACTGATGGACAAGGAAAAGCGGCAGCTTGTCAGGAAGCTCATATCCCCGGCGCAGTATGTTGATATAGATTCAGCCGGAAGAATCAGTATCCCGCCTCGTTCAAGAGAACTTCTCTCCCTCGGCCCTAAGAGCGGGGCGATGCTTGTAGGAACAGGGTATGCACTCGAGATATGGAACAGTGCCACCTACCGGGAGGAAGAGGAGAAGGATGACCAGTCGATAAGCGACCTGGCGCAGAAAATCTATGATGAGGGGATGGTCTGATGGAAATACTGCATTATCCCGTCATGCATGAAGAGGTACTCGAGAACCTTATTCTCCCGAGAGACAGGGAGACTACCCTCATTGACTGTACGACAGGGGAGGGCGGACACACGAGTCTATTCCTCGAGTCTTATCCACTTCTGACTGTCATAGGACTCGACAGAGATGCCGAGATCCAGAAGAAAGCTATAGAGAGATTCAGGGACTACGGAGAGAGATTCCGTCCCGTCAATACATGGTTCGACGATTATCTTTTATCCCGTGAGAGCGAGAGTGCAGATGGGGTTCTCTTCGATCTCGGTATATCCATATTCCACTATGAAGAGAGCGAGAGGGGATTCTCGTTCAGAAAGGACGAGGAACTCGATATGAGACTCGACTCCATGCAGAGTCTCACAGCCGAGAGAATTGTCAATGAATACAGCGAGGAAGCCCTTGCCGATGTTATCTACAAATACGGGGAAGAGCGTTATTCGAGGCGTATTGCCCGCGTTATATCCGAAAAGCGCAGGGAGAAGAGAATCGTGACGAGCAAAGAGCTTGCCGATATCATATGGAGTGCCGTCCCGAGAGAATACAGGTACGGGAGAATCCACCCTGCAACAAGAACCTTCCAGGCACTGAGAATCGAAGTGAACAAGGAGCTGGACAGGATAGAGCCGGCCCTGACCGATGCAATGCGGGTTCTCAGAAAGGGCGGCAGGATTGCCGTCATAACATTCCATTCCCTTGAAGACAGAATTGTGAAGTGGACTTTCAAGAACAGAGCTGAAAAGTATGGTGATATAAGGATTCTGACAAAGAAGCCGATTGTGCCGACAGATAAGGAGTGCGATGAAAATCCACCGAGCAGATCAAGTAAGTTGAGGGTTATAGAAAAAATATGAAGTACAGAGATAACACGTTCAAGATGGATATCAAGGCGAAGGCAGTCATATTAGCATCGATTTTTCTCGCTTTTTTCGTTATTCTCCTCCCCATCTGGCAGAAAGGGCTGACACGCCAGACTCATTATGAGATTCTACTGGCAGAGAGCAGACTTGAAACCATGGAAGAGGAAGAGAGAACCCTTGTGGCTTATATTCTCGAGAGAGAAGCGGGTAAGGGAAATGAAGAAGTAGATCTCATTGCTTCTCTCTGACCCAAGGAGCAGCGCGGATGTACGGAGACGATATCAACTTGAGAGATATCGGGGCATATGATGATTTCATCCCCGATTGTGAAGAAGTGAATGAAGGCGAGGGAGTGTTCTCGCCCTTCACGTTTTTATGCTTTGCAATAATTCTCACTCTGCTCGGGCTTCTTACACTCTTCTCTGCATCCTATGACACGGCACTCCGTAACGGCGAGGCTTTCTATTCAATCTTCCTCCGTCAGGTTCTTTCCATACCCGGAGCGTTTCTTGTCGGGATTCCTCTCTGTCTGCTTCCTTTGAAGTATTCGAAAAAGTCGTATTTTCTTCTTGTTCCCGTTCATGTGGTACTCTTTATCTTCTACACGGCGGGATTCGAGTTTACATCGGATCCGGTCTTTCTCTCTTCCTTCGGATACCTTGGAACAATCAACATTCTTCTCCTCCTCTCTGATACGGTTCCTTCGATAAAGGAGAGAGAGAAGGGCGGAGTAATCCTTATTCTCACAGTCATTCTTTCTCTCCTGCTTCTCCTTTCGGTTACCGTGGTAGCGGGAGCGGGATGGTATTCTGTTTCTGCTGTTGTAATTATCTCCATCCTCATATCGCAGAGGGAGAAGAGGAGTACGGTCATATACTTCGTTCTCTGTCTCTTTCTTCTCTTCGCACTTGTTTCTCTCATATTCCCGTCTGTACTTGATTCAATCAGCTACAACTCGATGCCGGTGGACGACGAGAGTCTCTACTCTCCCGTTCTGGCTTCCTCGGTGAGTGCAATTAAGGAAGGGGGAATCAACGGCACTGGGATAGGTAACGGGCTCTATAAACTCGGCTTACTCAACGGAGTCGAGGGGGAGTTCATCTTTGCCTCGCTCTCTGAAGAGACGGGAATTTTCGGTGCGGTCATCATTATTTTTTCGTCTCTCATGCTTCTCATCATCGGAGTCAGGAGCAGCAGACGGGCATACAGAAAAGACGAGAGATATATCTCTGCGTTCATCCTCGGCTCGCTCTCTCTTCTTGTCTTCTCGTTTCTTACGAACATGCTCTACGTCTCCGGACTCCTTCCCATGGAGGGGGTACCGCTTCTTCTTTTCAGCTATAACCCGTACATTGAGGCGGTGACGATAATATTGTTGATGTTCCTCTATAAGTTCATCTACAGAGTGGGGAGGGAGAAGGCTCAATGAAACAAAGGACACTTCTATTTTCCATCCCTGCTTCTATTCTTGTGCTCCTCACTGCTCTTCTTTCATTCAGGTTGATGGGAGCTTTTACCATCTCTTCATTCATTGTGGAGGGAATGGAGGCTACATACAATATCGAGCATTATCTTCTCCCGGCGGAGGGGAGGAACAGAAGTGCGGTATCGCTGAAGGCAATCAAGAAGAAAATCGAAATGCTTCCCTATATAGAATCAGCCTCTATAAAGATGAAAGGTAGGATAGTCAAGGTAGATTGCACTCCCGTTGAAGACGGACTTGTCATCACGGACGGGAGTGAGTATTACTTCTATTCGGACACGCTCTCCGCCATCGACGGGAAGGATGTCTATGAACTCTCTGATAGATATATTGTACTCTATATGGAGAAGGATCTTCTCTCCCTCTTTCTTTCTTCATCTTTCGGGAGTGAAGAATTGAAAATGATTGATACTTTGAAGGGCCTGAAAGAGCATTCTTGCTTGATAACAAAGGCAGAATATGACAATAATAATTCCAGTATATTTTCCGGTTCTCTTGTTCTCGGACTCGACTCGATCAATTCCCTCCTTACATTGAATGACATAAGGAACATTGACAGACTTTCCGAGTCGCTGGAGATTATCGAGTCGGAATATATCAATTCGAATGATAAACTTTCCGGGGTAAGGAGTGAGTATCTTCTCTCTTCCGGAATGCTGGTTAAGACGAGGTGACAAGGTGGGTGCAGATAAGACGATTGTTGGACTTGATATAGGTACTAGCTCCACACGTGTGGCGGTGGGTTCCGTCGGCAGGGACGGCCAGCTTGTCATAGAGTGCGTCACCGAAAGACCGAGCGAAGGCGTGAGAAACGGCTCGATTGTGAATATCGAGCAGACAATGAAGGTACTGGGACAGGTAGTGTCGGACGCCGAAGTCCAGGCCGGGTGTGAAATCAACTCTGTCATCATAGGACTCGGGGGAGACCAGATCAGGGGAATCAGATCAAACGGAGTGGTGGGAATCAATTCGAAGGACCAGGAGATCAAGAAGGATGATATCAGGAGGTCGATTGATGTTGCGAGGAATATCCAGCTTCCGCAGAACATGGAGATTCTCCATTCCCTCGTCCAGGATTTCTATGTCGACAACCGCTCCGGAATCAAGGACCCCGTCGATATGCTCGGCCACAGACTCGACACTAAGATTCTTCTTGTACTCGGTTCCTCTCCGATTATCCAGAACCAGAAGAAGTGCGTCCAGAAATCGGGATTGAATGTCCAGAAGATAATCTTCCAGACTCTTGCGGATGCCGAGGTCGTGCTGTCTCCCGAGGAGAAGGATATGGGGGCCATCGTCATCGACATCGGTGCGGGAAGTACGAACTACATAGCCTATTCGGGGGGTGCTCCGATACATGTCGGCGGAATAAACAGGGGTAGTGATCTCATCACCGGTGATATCTCATACCTCTTCCAGCTTCCGCGTGCCGCGAGTGAATCACTCAAGATTACTGACGGTTCGTGTTTCAGCCCGGGAGTCTCGGATGATGAGACGATAATGACTCCATCCCTCGGAGGAAAACCCTCGATAAGGATGCCGAGAAAGGAGTTTGCAAAGGTTATCGAAGCGAGGATGGCGGAGATTCTCCTGATGATCCAGGGGGACTTCCAGAACAACAGCGTCCAGGGTACCTACGGTGCTGGAATCGTCCTCACGGGAGGAGGAGCCCTCATGAGCGGAGCCACCGAACTTGCCGCCGAGATATTCCGTCTTCCGGTGAGAATCGGCTTCCCGGAGGCAATAAGCGGACTCGACAGAACATATATAGACCCGAAGTATGCAACGGTACTCGGTCTCTTCAAGAGCGAGGCGAGGAGACTCAGGGACAACAGTGATGTTTCGTCGCTCAAGGAGAAGAGCGGATTCGGAAGCAGGATACGCGGATTTTTCGGAAAATTATTTTGAGGTAAAGTATGAGCTTTAACTTATTTGATATTGAAGACACAACAAGCGGCGAACAGACAACGCCGACCATCATCAAGGTTATCGGAGTCGGAGGCGGCGGAGGCAATGCCGTTAACAGGATGATTGCCAACGGCCTCAAGAAGGTGAGTTTCATTGCACTCAACACCGACGTTCAGGCTCTCCAGCGCTCGAATGCACAGACACGTATAGCCATCGGCAAGGAGCTTACCGGAGGCCTCGGTGCCGGCGGTCAGCCGGAAATCGGCGAGAAGGCTGCACTCGAGAGCAAGGAGGAGATCAAGAAAGAGATTGAAGATGCCGATATGGTCTTCATAACCGCTGGAATGGGCGGCGGAACAGGTACGGGGGCCGCTGCAGTAGTTGCAGAGATAGCCAAGGGATGCAATGCCCTCACGGTTGCCGTCGTAACGACTCCGTTCACATTCGAAGGCAAGAAGAAGCTCCAGCTTGCAGAGCAGGGAATCGAGAAACTCAGAAAGAGTGTCGATACCCTCATAATAATACCGAACCAGCACCTTCTTAATGTCGTCGAGCAGAACACCCCGATCAAGAAAGCCTTCCTTCTTGCAGACTCTGCGCTCCTCCAGGCTGTCCAGGGAATAAGCGACCTCATCACGGAGCCGGGCGAGATCAACATCGACTTTGCAGACGTCAAGACGGTCATGAAGGGTAAGGGCGATGCGCTCATAGGACTCGGGTTCGGAGAAGGAACGGACAGGGCAGTGGAGGCTGCAAAGCAGTCGATCAACAATCCTCTTCTCGAGAACGCAAGTATCGAGGGAGCGAAGGCTGTCCTTGTCAACATTGCAGGCGGCGACAACCTCACGCTTCAGGAATATCAGGATGTCGTCGAACTCATCACGAAGAATGTGGACGACGAGGCACTCATCACTGCCGGACAGTCTTACAACCCGTCCCTCGGCGAGAGAATCAGGGTTACAGTCGTTGCAACGGGATTCGAGAGGAAATCCGTCTCCACCGGTGCCAACCCCTCCGATATCTTCGGTAAGGCGAAGGCTGTCGAGACACCGTCCCCCGTGGAAGAGACAAGAAAGGAGAGCGAGACAAACCGCACTGCCCAGAGCGGCAGTAATCCCGGTGTCATCAACATCAACAGATGGACCGATCTCAAGAACCAGCTCAGCGGAAGACAGGGAAGCAGCAGCGACTACACGACTCCGTCGATTCTGAGAATGAGGAACGATGACGACGAGTAAGAGAGAACTCACACCCTCCGAGAGGGATTTAGTCAATCTCTTCTCCGATTCGATTCTCTATTCATTCCGTCTTTCGGAGAAGACAAGAGAGGTTTACACACATGAAGCCTCTCTTTTTCTTATATTTCTTTCCCTCGAGAATGTTCCCCCGGAGGAGTGCACTCCCGCCCTCATAGAGAAATATATTCTCGAGAGGGAAGATGAATGCGATGTGAAGGAGAGGACGGTATCGAAGATACTATCCTCCCTCCGTTCATTCTACCGCTTTCTCAATATTTCACGCATAACCGATATAAACCCGGCAAAGGAAGTCCAGAAGCCCAAGGAGGGCATGCATCTTCCCCGTACGATAAGCGAGAGCGAAATCGACGAAATCATGGCATCCTTCTCCGATGATGAACTCGGGATCAGGGACTATGCCCTCTTCGAGCTTATTTATTCTTCGGGAATGAGGATAAGCGAGGCCGTCGCTCTCGATGTCTCTTCATACAGGAAAGAGGAGAAGAGCATCTCTGTTATAGGAAAGAGAAACAAGGAGAGAATAGTATTTCTCGGAGATATCGCCGTCGATGCCCTGAGTGTCTATCTCTCATCCTCGCGTCCTCTTCTCATCAACCGTAAGAACACAAGGGAGAAGGCCCTCTTTCTCAACCGCCGCGGAGGACGGCTTACGAGGCAGGCTGCACACCTGAGATTCCATTCCGTTGTGGATGTACTTGGTCTTGATGCGACAATCCATACTCTCAGACATTCATTTGCAACCCATATGCTCCAGCACGGTGCTGATGTGCGCTCGGTGCAGGAGATGCTCGGCCACAGCGACGTCAAGACGACCCAGATATACACCAACCTCGACACATCTTCATTACTTTCCACTTATGATGAATTTTCGCCCCTTGACGATATTCTTGACAAAAAATGAAATGAATCTGTTATATAGGTGTGAGAGAGATTCATACATTCGACTATAAGGGAATCACAGTCAATTCAATCGGTCCGCTTCCGGGCGAGAAGAGCGTCTACTTCTACTACGGGAAGGGCGGGAATGACACTCTCTTCAGAAGTGTCTACATAAGCGCCGTCGAAGCGCTTCTGAACGGCTGGGACATCCTCTATGTTCCTGAACTCCTGCTTTCTAAAGCGGTGGAGAAGGCCTTTCATGATGTCTCCTCGGGCTCTCTCTATTCGTTCGTCCCCAGGGGACTCGAGAACACCAGAAAGTCCACACTCTCGACTGCCCTAGTTACAGGAGGAGGCGCATTGAGCATAGTCGAAAACGATGCCTTCTTCTCATTCGAAGCTGTACTCGGGGTAAGGTACCTTGCATCAAGTATGGCCGGTGCGGTAGTTCTATGCTTCCACAACGGGAGAATTGTCCCGTCATTTGTTGACAGCGCCCTCATGGAGGGAAAAAGCATGTGTGTTCTGAAGACGGGACTCACATCTCCGGCGCTTCGCTCTCTTGTCAGGGACGGCTGCCCCTCTATCGACTCATTTTCCTCTTTTCTTGAGTTTCCATCCGTCGTGGCCTATCCCTCGGAGGGGGGAAGGTATGGAACAGACAACCGTCGATTCAGTATAATGAGAATCTAGGAATATGGAAAACAGCGGATATATAGAGCAGTATCTGAGATATATAGAGAAGGTGAAGGGACTGGGGGAGAAGACCGTGGTATCATACGGGGAGGACCTTGAGGAACTCTCCTCTTTTTCCTCCTCCCGTTCCATTCTCTTTCCCGATTTCTCTTCCGGCGACGCAAGAGAATACGTGAGGGAGTTGAAAAAGAGCTACAGCGAGCGGAGTATACTCCGTAAACTCACATCCTCCCGTACATTCTTCCAGTATATGGTGAAGAATGGATACATGAGGGTGAATCCCTTTGACGGCATATCTCTCAGGCGTACGACAGAGAAGCTACCCTCCGTCCTTACAGAGGATGAAGTGAAGACCCTTCTGAGCCTCCCGAGAACCACATTCATGGACGAAAGAGACCATTTCCTCTTTCTATTCCTCTACGGTACCGGTGCAAGAATAGGAGAGGCACTGAGTATCGACATTGACGATATCGAATGGGGGGAGAGGAGAATAAGGATAGTCGGAAAGGGCAATAAGGAAAGGTTTCTCTTTCTCGGAAAAAGCCTCGTGAAGGAAATGAAGGAGGTTTATCTTCCAGAGCGTGAGGAGTACCTGAGGGAGAAGAAGAACCCATCTGAGAAGGCACTCTTCATCGGGGAGCGCGGTTTTAGATTGCCGAATTCCTCCGCTCATATTATTTTTGATGTATACAGGGAAAAGCTCTCCTGGCAGAAGGAGTTTACTCCGCACACCCTGAGACACAGCTTCGCAACCCACTATCTGGACCGCGGAGCAGATATCAGGTTCGTGCAGGAACTTCTCGGACACGAGAGTATCTCGACGACACAGATCTATACGCATGTATCAAGGGCGAGGCTGAGAAACGTATACAACCAGTCCCACCCCCATGCAAAGGAAAAGAAAAATGAAACTGATGGGAACAACGATAGTAGCTGTTAGAAAGAACGGCAGGGTTGCCATTGCCGGTGACGGTCAGGTTACACAGGGAGAGTCCGTGGTGCTCAAAGGCAATGCCCGGAAGGTCAGAAGAATCTACAATGACCGCATTGCCATAGGCTTTGCAGGTGCAACGGCCGACGCCTTCACTCTCTATGAACTCCTTGAGAAGAAACTCAATGAATACAACGGGGACCTTGTAAGAGCCTCCGTGGAGCTAGCCAAGGCATGGAGAACAGATAAGCAGCTTAGAAACCTCGAGGCCATGCTCCTTGCCACCGACGGGGAAATCATGCTGATGATCGACGGAGTGGGGGACGTTATCGAGCCCGAGAACGATGTACTTGCCATCGGAAGCGGCGGCAACTATGCTCGCTCTGCGGCTCTTGCATACCTCGACAGCGGCGCTGATCTCTCCGCCGAGGAGATAGCCCTGAAGTCGATAAACATCGCCGGTGATATCTGTATATTCACCAATCACAACATCATAGTCGAGGTCACGGAGAAGAAGGATAAATAATAATGGAAGCAATTGAATACAAGAATCTTGATAACATGACACCGCGTGAGATCGTCAAAGCGCTCGATAAATACATCATCGGACAGGAGAACGCGAAGAGAACAATTGCAGTCGCCATCCGCAACAGGGTGAGAAGAAAGCGTCTCGCCCCGGAGCTCAGGGACGAGGTCTCCCCGAAGAATATCCTCATGATAGGTCCCACCGGTGTCGGTAAGACCGAGATAGCAAGAAGAATCGCAAAACTTGCAAACGCACCTTTCATCAAGGTTGAAGCAACAAAATACTCCGAAGTGGGTTATGTCGGAAGAGACTGCGAGTCGATGGTGAAGGATCTCATGGGCTCTGCAGTTTCTATGGTGAGAGAGGAGATGGCGAAAGTAAGGGAGAAGGATGTGGAGGTCAATGTCGAGAACAGACTCCTGGACCTGCTTCTCCCGTCCATCAAGATGAACAGTGACGACGAGAAGGCAGTTGAAGCAAGGGAGAAGATGCGCTCGATGCTCCGTGACGGCCTCCTGGAGGACAGGGAAGTGCAGATGGTGATTCCCGTGAAGACCAACATCAACATAATGGGAGGAGGATCGATCGACGATCTGCAGAATGCCATGAGCAGCCTCACATCTCTTTTCGACTCGAAGGGCAACCGCACAAGGAAGATTACTCTCAAGAGAGCGCGTGAGATAGTCAGGGAAGAGGAGATGGACAAGATAGTCGACCCCGATAAGGCTGTTGATGAGGCCAAGGAGAGAACCGAGGAGATGGGAATCATCTTCATCGATGAAATCGACAAGATTGCATCACGCGGCACAAACAACAATACCGACGTCTCGCGGGAGGGCGTCCAGAGAGATATCCTCCCGATAGTAGAGGGAACGAAGGTCTCAACGAAGTGGGGTGTCATCGACACAACCAATATCCTCTTCATCGCCGCAGGTGCCTTCTCGCTCTCGAAGCCGAGCGATCTCATCCCCGAGCTTCAGGGAAGATTCCCGCTCCATGTAGAGCTCAACGATCTCTCGAGCGATGATTTCTACAAGATTCTGACAGAGCCGAGAAATGCCATGACGAAGCAGTACAAGGCTCTTCTCGAGACCGAGAATGTAAACATCGAATTCGAGGATGCGGCATTGAGGCGGATTGCAGATATAGCACATACTGTAAACATGAACAACGACAACATCGGGGCAAGAAGGCTCCATACGGTAATGGAGAAACTCCTCGAGGAGCTCAGCTTCTCCGCCGATGAACTCGGCGGTCAGACCATTACCATAACGGAGAAATATGTGGACGAGAGACTGGGAGACATAGTGAAGAACCAGGATCTCTCGAGATATATTCTCTGAGTGGAGGATAAGTGGAATATATCACATTGGTGGCTGAGAGCTACGAGGCCGCCGTCAAAGAGGCGAAAGCCAGATACGGCGATAATATCAGAGTCCATTCCCGGCGTGATTTCACGACTCCGGGGGGACTCTTTACACGCCGGCAGAAGAAGTGTGAGATTACCTGCTACATATCATCCCTCCCGCACAGAATGGACAATAAGGATGAGATGAACGAGTTCGAGAAGGAAGCGAGGACCCCCGATCCTGTTTCCCTCTCCTCGGAAGAGAGATTGAATACTGAAATCCACAGGGGAACGGGTAAGGGACTTGTTGAGGCCGGGAGTCTCCTCTCACTCAATTATATTTCCGGGCCGCTCAGAGAGACTCTCCTGGAGAATCTCTCATGCACTGAAGAGGAGTGTCCCGAAGTTCTTACAAAAAGAATCATCTCCTCCGTCAGGATGGATTACGAGGCCCAGATACATCCACCACGCCTTGTGGTCTTCATAGGACCGACTGGAGGTGGAAAGACCACAACCCTGGCTAAAGTTGCATACATGTACAAAGAAAGCGGGAGGAAGGTGGGACTTATTACACTCGACTCCTTCCGTGTCGGGGCCTATGAACAGATAAAGGCATTCGCCGATGCATTCGATATGCCCCTAAGAAGAGCGGGAAAGGAGGACGAACTTCTTTCTGCCCTCGAGAGCTATACATACTACGACCTTATTCTTGTCGACACGATGGGACTCTCGCAGAAGGACATGGCCCTCAATCTCAAGCTCAAGGCCATGACGAATATACTCTCCCGTATGAACCCCGTCTATTCCCTCATACTCCCGGCAAGCATGAAGGAGGAGGATATGATGAAGCACTACGAGCGCTACAGGGATGATTATTCCGTCAATTCGATGATTGTTACAAAGCTTGATGAGTCAAGGACTATCGGAAACGCTCTTTCCTTCTCCTACAGAACTGACCTCCCCATACTCTTCTTCACGGACGGTCAGAAGGTCCCCGAGGACCTCCTGAAGGCTTCTAGTGATGTGGTCTTACAGCACCTTATCGGGTTCGGCCTCGATAAGAGAGCTCTCCGCGGCCAGCTCTGAGGAGCTTCTCCCCATACGTACGAGTTCTTCTTTGATGAGTGTAAGGGTATTTTCTCCGTTATCGGAGACGTAGATATAGTAGGGGGCGGAGTAGACACAGTCCTCTGTACTTATGACGGTTTCACGCATGAAGAGCGTCGTCCCGCTTTCCGTCGAGTGTGAGTATACAAGAGACGAGAGAAGACTCCCGTCGATTTTCCCGTAATAGGCGAGTATGTCGCCTGAGGGAGAGAGAATGGCCGCATCTTCTCTGTATCCTGCATTCTCAAGAAGTGGATATAAAATCTCCTCGAGTGTTATATCGAGGGTGAGGACAAGGTCTTCGCCTTTGTTCTTCGAGCTCTCGAGTGACGGAGCGGATGAAAGGTAGGAATTGAAGTATTTCTCTATTCCCGAGTCTCCCGAGTACGAACTGTATGCTTCTCCGATTATGCTGTACGTGGAGGAATACGGGTATATACGACGGGGAGATGATGTGAAGGTGATGAATGAATCGAGGTGCTCTTCAAGAAGGGCCTTCTCGACGATGTCGGGATGGAGGGACGAGGACGACGAGAGGGGGAAGAAGAGAATACCGTTCTCGAGCATCAGACGGACTGTTTCTTCTCCGTAATCGGTATAGCGCGACAGGAACTCTGCAATGTCGTCTCTGCGACCTTCCCTTACGACATTGAAACCTATTGATGAAGTGTCGAAGGCAAGAATGGAGCCGTTTCTGTCATAGATTGTTCCTCTTGTGTTCTTTCTTGAAATCCTGGGGTCGCTGTATAGGTATGACCGGGGAAAATTCATCGACACGAGGTGTACGATGAGAGCGAGTGAGAGGATAAGAAAGAGTGAGAAGAGAAATATTGTTCCTCTCTTGTTGCCATTGTCACGCATATCAATATAATAATTTTCCGAGAGAGGTTTTGTCGAGTATGAGTAGACCCAGTTATGACGACATGGTGACGGATAACAGTAAAAGAGGAAAGAAGGCTACACGTGCAACTGTCCTCGGCGTCATGCTTGTCCTCCTCGTCGTTCTTATCATCCTTGTTGTATATCTCATTGCAAATCCCGGTAAGCCGCTCGATATAACAGAGCCTGCAGTAGCGGTCGATAACAGTGGAACTACGGCTCTAACCGTTGAGAATACTGCAGTAAAGGAAGAGAAGAAGACTCTCTTCAATTTCAGCTCATATGTTGAAGAAACCACCCCTGATGATAATACGCCTCTAGTAGAGACTTCCTCTCCTGTCACAGAGATTACCACAGTTGAGAAGACGGAGGATACAGCTGACGAACCAGTCTACGACTTTGAGGTAGACTATGTTCCGGAGACTATGAAGGAAACAATCCCTGAAGAAGATTCTCACCCCATAGTAGTTGAAGAAACACCGATAACAGTGGCGGAAGAAACAACGGACGGAACTCTCAGCGAAGATATACCTCCGGTGGAAGAAACAGCTCCAGAAGAGTCTGAGGCTGCTCCTGAAGAGATTATTCATCCCGAAGAGGAGATTACTTCTCCCGGGACAGTAGAGACTGAGGAAGAAAACGTGACACCCGCTGAGGAGGAAGATTTCCTTCTTTCCGTTGATTCCTCCCTTGTCGTCTCCGGTGGGACAGGTGTTATCGAGAACGGAAAGCTCGTAATCACAGGGGAAAGCGGAAGTGCAGTCAGGGCTCTTCTTGACGGTACTGTTACTGCAGCGGGAAAGGAGAACGGCCTCAAGTACATAATGATTGAATGTGCCGACGGCAGCATAATCAAGTATTCAGGCTTCGAGAGAGTTGTCGTCACAGCTTCCTCCAGAATCCGCTCCGGCGCCGTCCTCGGCTCCATCGGGCTCTCGTCATCCTCTAAAATCACATTGAGCTATATTCCGGCAGGTAATTGATGAAGAAAACCCTTGTTCTGACTCTGCTCATTCTTCTTTCCGCTCTTCCTCTTTTTGCTTCGAGAGGAGATACGATTCTCTTCACCTGCAGAGGCGCATACAGCCTCATCACAATCAGGGAGAATTCCACACTCTTCACTCTTGACGGGAGTGTATCGGATGAGACTCTCTCCCGCATTGTCGAGAGCATCTCTCTTGCTTTTCCCGAACTCGGAAATTTAACCTATACAAGAGAGGGAGAAAAGACAGTCCTCCACTATGACAGATTGTCAGGGGAGACAATCGGAAAGATAAAGGTCAGGCTCTATCAGGAGCTGAAGAAAATCTACAAAGGAATAAAAGAAGAATCTACGGCTCTCCCGATTATCGGGGAAGAAGACATAACAGCGGAGAGTGAAGATGCCACCTCAACTCTGGAACCTGCAGAAACCTTTATTCCTGATTCTACCTCTATTTCAAATGAGAGAGAAAATAAGGAAGAGGAGAGTACAACTACTTCCGGAATGGAGAATATGAGGCTTACATTTGCCGTCGACTTCGGAGTCAGGGGTAAATTCTTCTACTACAAGGGAGACCCGTTTCTCTTTCCTCGCATCAACTGTACTCTTACTTATTCTCTCTTCGATATTCTTTATCTCAGCGGAGGAGTGGACGGTCTAATATTCAAGAGGGGTAATTATGTCTATGTCGTCGCTGATGTCAAAGCAGGTGTAGGTGTCGGTTATAGACTCGGGATTTTCTCGGCAGTCGTTTCGTACGGTGCGGACTATACTTTTGCCGGTGAGGATTCGGGCTTCAGAAGCGGGCTGGGTGGAGTCTTCAATGTCGCTCTCGGAGTTATACTCGAAAACAGGGTGACAGCCAGAGCTCAATATGAGTACCGGGACAGTACGAACTATTTCAATCTGTCCATGGGACTTGAATTCTGACAGCTTTCTGATATCTAAGATAAAAGTGTGGATTTGCTTGAAATATTGGAAAATAGCAGGTTGAACAGCTGCTGCAGGAGAGAGTACGTAATTCTGAAGGCAAAACAGTCTATAAAAGAGATGAGAACGGGAATGCTGTACCAGCAAAAGAAAAGAAAGGTGTGCCTTTATCGGATGTCTGGGAGATTCCGTTTCTGAACCCGAGAGCAAAGGAAAGGGTGGGGTACCCGACTCAAAAGCCGATAGAGCTCATTGAGCATATCATAAGCATTGCTTCAGATAAGGGTGACATAGTGCTTGATCCGTTTTGCGGGAGCGGGACGACACTTGTCAGTGCAGAACTCCTGGAAAGAGAATATATCGGAGTAGATATAAACCCTGATGCCGTTGCCCTGACCCGGGAGCGGCTGGAGAATCCAGTCAAGACAGATTCAATTTTATTGAAGGTCGGAGCAGGTGCATATGAAACCAAGAAAGATGAAGATATGGCCATACTCAGACAGTTCGACTGCGATGTTGTCCAGAGAAATAAGGGAATGGATGCTCTTTTGAAGAAATACTATGAAAATAAACCTGTTGCCCTTAAAATCCAGAAAGAGAACGAAGCTCTCGAGTATGCTGTTGAACTTTTGTATTCTGCAAGT
>CAVJJV010000017.1:15126-15770 GCA_963650055.1 Comamonas kerstersii
GCAAGTCGTAAGAAGAACTGCAGTTATTCAATCCTTATAACCATCGATACGGATTATTCATGCCAGATCATTCCGTCGGATATGATTCTGATTCCTAAATATGAATCACGTTTCCTGGAATTTGTTGACTCAGTGAAGGAGGGTAATGTTCAGGGGGTATCTTTTCTGATCCGGAAGAGAATATCGGCTGGAGTATATTTGTTTAATTTTCTTCTTAGTTGTATATTTATTGTATGGACACACTTAAATTTGCAGTTTTGATCGATGCGGAGAATGTTTCATACCGCTTTGTAGATATCATAATGGATGAGCTTGCCAAGGAGGGGATGATTACATACCGCCGTATCTACGGTGATTTCTCGTCATCCACCACAAAGGGATGGAAGGAGACTCTGACGGAGTACTCAATCATACCCATCCAGTCATTCCCCTACACAAGCGGTAAGAATTCCACAGATACGACAATGGTCATAGATGCCATGGATATACTCTATACAGGTAAGGTCGACGGATTCTGTCTCGTCTCCTCCGATTGTGATTTCACCCGTCTTGCCTCGAGACTCAAGGAAGCGGGGATGAAGGTCATCGGAATGGGGGAGCAGAAGACACCGGCGGCTTTTGTTTCCGCATGCTCGGAGTTCAAG
>CAVJJV010000017.1:15780-21886 GCA_963650055.1 Comamonas kerstersii
ACCTGGATCTTCTTCTCTCGGAGAGTCAGAAGGATGAGGCGAAGACAGCCAAGGCGGAGACGAAGGAGAAGAAGAGCGGGAGAATCGTCAGCGAGAAGAAGATAGCTAAGTTCATAAAGGGACTTGTCGACGAGACCGAGAGTGATTCCATCTCCGTTGCCTCGATCGGCGTCTCACTCAAGAACAAATACACCGACTTCGACTGCCGCAACTACGGGTATAAGAAACTTTCCCAGTTCCTCGAACATCTTGGATACGAGACCAAGAACAACAAGCTATATATAGAATGAGAGACATCCCTACGGTTGGAGGGATGCCTTCCTCTTTACGAGACTCTGCCGCAGCAGTTCTTGTACTTCTTTCCGCTTCCGCACGGGCACGGCTCATTACGCCCGACCTTGGGGGTCGCGCGTCTGATTGTCGTGTACTGGCTCTGGCTCTGGGAGGCAACGGCCGTTCCTCTCTTCGGTGAGGAAAGGGACTCTGCCTCTCTGTGGACGGTCTTGATGCTGCCGGGCTTTGATGTGGGTCTTTTTGTATTGATCTGTACGTTGACGAGGACTGCAGCCTTGCATACAGCCTCTGTGATGCTCTCGAGCATTTCGTCAAAGGCATCGGAAGCTGTACTCTTATACTCTACAAGCGGGTTCTTCTGTGCATACGACATGAGGGATGCGGCATCCCTGAGCTCGTCGAGGGCATCGAGATGATCAATCCACCTTCTGTCGATATTCTTCAGATAAATGTACCTGAGATAGTCATTGAAAAGCGCGTCTCCTGCAATATTCTTCTTGTTCTCGATGAGAGATATGATTTTCTTCTTGAATGCTTCCTTATCCTTCGTATCCTCGGGGTCGAATGTAACGCTGTATATTCTCTGTAAGCCTTCAGAGATGCTCTTCTCGTCGCCTTTTGCCTCCTCATAGATATCGTCTATAAGGTCCATGTTGTTCTCTTCGACTCTCTTCACGAGATCTTTCGAGACAAGTATTTCGTCACGCTGGGAGTAGATGAAGTTTCTCTGTTCATTTAGAACATCATCATATTCGAGAAGATGTTTTCTTATTGTGAAGTTTCTCTCCTCGACTCTCTTCTGGGCGTTTTCTATAACGGAATCGAGCATCTTGTGGTGAATCGGCTCTCCCGTGTTCATCCCGAGCCTTCCGAGCATCTCCTTCACGCCGTCTTTGGCGAAGAGTCTCATGAGTGGGTCGTCCATGGAGATGTAGAACTGTGATTCTCCCGGGTCTCCCTGTCTTCCGGCTCTACCCCTGAGCTGGTTGTCGATACGTCTCGATTCGTGTCTCTCCGATCCGATTATATAGAGGCCCCCGAGAGCCTTGACCTCTTCATAGGCTGCTCTGTACTCCTCTCTGGTCTCTTCCTTTGCCTTCTTCAATTCCTCCGGTGTTGCATCGGTTCCGACCTTCTTCATTGCAAGGTGCTCCGGAGAACCTCCGAGCTTTATATCTGTTCCACGGCCGGCCATGTTGGTTGCAATCGTGACGGCCCCCTTTGTTCCGGCTTCTCCGATTATGTATGCCTCCCTGGCATGGTTCTTGGCGTTGAGGACATTGTGTCTGATGCCGGCTGCGGAGAGGAGGGCCGAGAGCTTTTCGCTCTTCTCGATTGATGTCGTTCCGATGAGAACAGGCTGACCCTTTCTGTGAATCTCCTTTACCTTCTCGACTATTGCATTGTACTTGAATGCCTCGTTGTAGAATGTAAGGTCGCTGTTGTCTATACGGCGGACGGGGAGATGTGTCGGGATTACGACTACATCGGTTTTGTAGATTTCCTTGAACTCAACGGCTTCAGTGTCGGCTGTACCCGTCATGCCGGAAATCTTCTCATACATTCTGAAGAAGTTCTGGAATGTAATTGTCGCAAATGTCTTGCTCTGTGCAAGGACCCTCACGTTCTCCTTCGCCTCTATTGCCTGATGGAGCCCCTCTGAGTACCTGCGGCCGGGAAGTACACGCCCCGTGAATTCGTCTACAATCTGGACTTCTCCGTCCTTTACAAGATAGTCGACATCCTTTGTATAGTTGTACTGGGCACGGAGAGCCTGGGTTACATAGTGTACCATCTCGAAGTTGTTGCCTTCATAGAGGGAACATACGCTGTTGCCGTTCTCGTCGGTGCTTGTCTCGAGTATGCCGTTCTTCTTCAACAGTTCCTCCATCTTCGACATACCCTGTTTGGTGATTGTTATGTTCTTGTTCTTTTCGTCTATCTTGAAGTCGCCTCTCTCGTCGAAGGATTCGGCGAGCTTCCTGTCCATCTTCTCGAAGGCCGAGAGTTCGTAGTAGTCTCCCGTATCGGGATCCTTCTCGCATTCCTTGAAGAAGGGGACAATCGACCTGGCGGCTCTTACCTTCGGGCTGTCGTCTTCGTCCTGCCCTGAAATTATGAGGGGAGTGCGGGCTTCATCGATGAGGATGGAGTCGATTTCGTCGATGATGCAGTAGTGATGCCTCGGCTGGATCTTATCTTCCACGCGCTGCTTCATATTGTCCCTGAGATAGTCGAAGCCGAACTCGTTGTTCGTTCCGTATGTGATATCACAAGAGTAGGCGATGCGCTTCATGTTTTCGTCCTGCCCCGGTACTACAACCCCGACTGTAAGACCGAGAAATTTGTAGATGGTTCCCATCCACTCCGCGTCACGCTGGGCAAGGTAATCGTTGACCGTGACGATGTGGACACCGAGTCCCGAGAGTGCATTGAGATACGCAGCCGGCACCGATGTGAGTGTCTTTCCCTCTCCTGTCTTCATTTCGAGTATTGAACCCTGATGGAGGACGACGGCTCCCATGATCTGCTCGTCGTAGTGCTTCTCTCCGATGCATCTCCAGCTGGCTTCACGTGCAAGTGCGAAGGCTTTCGGCAGGAGCTCGTCGAGACTTCTTCCTTCCTTCACTTCCTTCTTCCACTCTTGCGTAAGACGCGGGAAGTCACTGTCATCAAGTCCTTCGGCCCATGCATATTCCTTCTTTACGCTTTCAAGAACAGGCTTGAGCCTCTTTATATCTTTTTCCTGTTTGGTTCCACCGAATAGTTTTGTCAAAAAATTAGCCATGGAGATATGATACAAAAAATATCGGAAATCGGATAGGAGAGTATGGAAATATATAAAAAGTGTTCATTCCTACTTTTCATATTTTGTAGAAACAGGATGATAAGTTGTGTTAAAATGACACTATGGATTGGACATTTACTATCGGTTCTCTGACATTCGGTCTATTTGACGTAATCCTTCTCGCCGTTGCACTCATCAGCGGCATATGCGGCTTTGCAAAGGGATTCTCGCGCTCCATGTTTAAACTTGCAGGCTATGTGCTGACATTCCCCGCTGCGCTTCTCTTCGTACTTCCGTTGAGGAACTTTCTCTCTTCGAAAATGGATGTTCCTGTATTCTGGCTCTCTCTCATAAGCTATATCATCCTCTGCCTTGTCATCTTCTCTCTCTTCAAGCTCCTGGGAAATCTTCTCGGGACATCTCTCGAGACGATATCGCTCGGGTGGCTTGATTCAATCCTGGGCTTTATTGTCGCCTTCCTCGCCGCAGCCTTCATACTCTTCATCATTCTTGAGCTCTCGTCTCTCCAGAGTATATATTCACTTCTCCCTCTCAAGGAGAACAGTCTTTTCTATACTCATATTTTCTCAAGGGTTTTTCCCTCGATTAAAAGTACAGTGGAGGGCGCATTAAGTGGCATTTGAGAACCTTGAGAAAATACAGCCTAGAGCAGCAGGTGAACTCAGGCGCTGCCTGGAGAACAATCTCCTTCCCCAGTCGATTCTCTTCTCCGGGCCCCACGGCTCGGGGCGTCTTACAGCGGCTCTTGATCTAGCCTCGGTTCTGACCGGTGCGGACAGAAATTACCTCAGAACGGATTCAATAGTCTACTTTCCCTACCGTGAACTCTCGTCCCGTGTCAGGACGGCAGTCAATCTCTTTAAGCGTCAGCGTACCGATAAGGCGAGGCTCTTCTTAATCGAGACGCTCCGGGCAGTCAACATGCAGTACAACGGAGAGATAAATTCATCTCTTCCTTCCTCCTACGATAAGCTTTTCCAGACAGCACGGAATGTCGACATATTCCTCACAGAACTCGAGGACAGACGCGAAATCACCGATGATGATATAAAGAAACTCGAGAGTCTGAAGATCGAGAGCAACCAGAAGTATCTTTATTTCGGAAAATCGGGTCCGACTCCCGTATCGATCGATCAGCTCAGGGGAGTCAAGGAATGGATGAGTACAAGTTCCAGGGAGAAGGTCGTAATCATCGAGGAGATAGAGAGTGCAACGGAGGGGGCGAAGAATTCTATATTGAAGATGCTCGAGGAGCCGGAGGAACACCTCACGATAATTCTCATCTCCTCCCAGAGCCAGAGAATCATGGAGACTATACTCTCGAGAGTGAGGAAGTTCAACTTTCCCTCTCCCGGAAGGGACAGGGTCACATCCCTCATCAGGGAGAGATTCAACGACGGGGGGAGTTACTCTTCGTTCGACTCGTTCTTTTTCCGCTCGGCCAACGAGAACGAGGGTGTGGAGAGGATAGATTCTGCAGTCACCGACTTTGTCTCTCTTCTTGTCTCCTCTCGTCCCTTCACCCTTGAAAAGGAGGATGAACTCAATATGCTTCTCGAGAATCTTTCGGCATACTCCTACTTCAGGGGTAGGGTCGCAGAGAAAATCGAGAATCTTATGATTGATGGCAAGATTCCTCCATATAAGGCGCGTAAGCTCCTTGATGTTCTTATAAGCTGGACGGAGAGCGTCGAAACATACAACATGAACGAAAAGTCAGGTCTTGATTATATCGTAAGGGAGGCAGAGAGTGTCTAACAGGTTGCTTAAGAAGGTTGTTTCGGATCTTTCATCCTGTCCGACGGACGAACTGGAGAAACTTGTGAACAAGGCGATAGAGGAGGAGGATATTCTCTATGCCCTCTTCGATAAGCTCCAGGACGGACATCTGGTCGTCAATGAAAAGCTTGTTGTCGTCTTTGCAAACCAGAAGGCGAAGAGCAGCATCCCCTACAGGCGGAGCGGTAAGTCCATCGAGGGCCTTCATATAACGGAATGCATCACCGACCGGGATATGAGCGGGTACATCTCATCCGTACTCAAGGGGGAAACACGTGGGGATGAGAAGGATTTTTCCTTCCAGAGCGGGAGTGAAGTAAAGGTCTACCGCGTCTCCTTCGCCTCCATCGATACCAACAACAGACGCTTTGTCGATGTTGCGATAAAGGAGATAACCGATTCGATAAGAAAGGAGTCACGCCTCAGGCGCTCCGAGAGCCTTGCGAGCATGACGACTATGGCAGCAGGTGTTGCACACGAGATCAAGAACCCGCTTGCCGCGATGCAGATACATACCCAGCTTCTGAGAAAGTCCTTCCAGAAATACGGATCTTTGAGACTTGAAGACGCAGAGAAGTATCTTGTGGTACTCGAGGAGGAGATAGAGCACCTTAATAAGATTGCCGTGGACTTCCTCTTTGCCGTGAAGCCCATGGAGGTCGAACTCAAGAAGGACAATATAAACGATGTGACGGGGGAGGTCATTTCATTCCTCGAGCCGGAGGCTGAGGAGAAGAAGATCGAGGTAGTATCGGACCTGTCGCCGTTCATTCCGAACATAGAGATAGACGCAAGGCTTGTGAAGCAGGCCCTGCTGAACCTGATCCAGAATGCCTTTGCAGCAATGGAGGGGGGAGGAAAGCTCTTTGTTTCGACAAAGCTCAACGGAGACTACATATCAATCAAGATACAGGATACGGGAACGGGAATCGACGACGACAAGCTCCAGAAGATCTTCGAACCCTATTTTACAACAAAGGCAAGCGGAACGGGGCTCGGTCTCACTCTTGTGTACAAGATCATGAAGGAACACCATGGTGACATCCATGTAACAAGCACAAAGGGGGAGGGAACGACATTCACCCTCGATTTCCCGATTCCCGCAAGCGAGAGAATGGCGATAGGCGAGGATAAGTGATGAGTACGATTCTTATTGCAGACGACGAAAAAAACATTCTCTCCGGGCTCAGTGAAGCCTTCGAGCTTGAAGATTATACCGTCCTC
>CAVJJV010000017.1:21896-26565 GCA_963650055.1 Comamonas kerstersii
GTCCTCACCGCATCCGACGGACTCGAGGCATGGAATACAATCAACAAGAATGATGTGGATTTGGTGATAACCGACCTCAGAATGCCCAAGATGACAGGTGAGGAGCTCATAAAGAGGATACGCTCCTCATACCCAAAGCTTCCTGTCATAGTCCTCACAGGGCACGGCACAATCGAGAACGCAGTCGAGATTATGAAGTACGGTGCCGTTGATTTCTACACAAAGCCCGTCGACATAGACAAACTCATTCTTGTTGTTAAGAAGAGCATAGCCAACACGCATCTCGAGGAGCAGAACAGAAGACTCCAGGACGAGATAGAAAAACTGAAAAAAGAGCAGAAATACTCGAAAATCATCGGGCGTTCGAACAAGGTCGAGAAACTCATGGACACTATAAGGCAGGTTGCGCCCACCCGTTCGACCGTCCTGATCGAGGGTGAGTCCGGGACAGGAAAGGAGCTTGTGGCGGATGCCCTCTGTGCTCTCTCCTCCCGGAGCGGCAAACCCTTCATAAAGGTTAACTGTGCCTCCCTCTCTCCGACTCTACTTGAAAGCGAACTCTTCGGGCACGAGAAGGGGGCCTTCACGGGGGCCATAAAGGAGACGAAGGGAAGATTCGAACTCGCGTCGGGGGGAACCATATTCCTCGATGAAATCGGGGAGATAGACGAGTCGACCCAGATAAAGCTTTTAAGAGTTCTCGAAAACCGCGAGATAACCCGCGTCGGTGGAGAGAAGACCATTCCTGTGGATGTGAGAGTCATAGCGGCGACGAATAAAAACCTCAAGGAGATGGTGAATAAGGGCCTCTTCAGAGAGGATTTCTACTTCCGTCTTGCCGTTGTGGAGATTGATGTTCCGCCCCTCAGGGAGAGAAAGGATGACATAGAGCTTCTCGCACTCTCGTTTGTGAAGACTTTCTCCGACGAGAACGGAAAGAACATAGAGGGAATATCACTCGGGGCGAGGAAGGCCCTCTTTGCGTACTCCTGGCCGGGAAATATAAGGGAATTGAAGAATGCCATGGAGGCGAGCGTCGTCATGGCGAGGGGAAAGACGATAGAACTCGATGATCTTCCGCAGTCCATACGTTCGTTCCGGGGGAAAAGGGAGTCCTCTGTCGTAATCGACCTTCCAGTAACACTCGAGGACGGGGAGAAGAAGATAATCCTTGAAACCATAAGCTTCTGCAACGGCAACAAGACGAAGGCGAGCGAAATGCTCTCCATCGGACGCAAGACACTTCACAGAAAACTTGCCGAGTGGAAGGAAGGGGGAGAGAGCGATGACGAGTGAGGATGTCTTCTCACCCTTCGGCTTACTCAAGAAGAATCTCCCGTCGTTCAACTACCGTGAAGGGCAGGAGGAGATGGCAAAGAAGGTAGAATCTGCATTCACAGGCTCGAAGGGCGCCCTGATAGAGGCCGGAACCGGAATCGGTAAATCCTTTGCCTATCTTGTTCCTTCTCTTCTTCTCATAGCCTCCAACCCCGATGTGAAGGTGGTTGTCGCAACAAGCACGATAACACTCCAGAAACAGCTCTTCGATAAGGATATACCGTTTCTGTTGAATCTACTGGGTATCGAAGATAAGACTGCAATTCTATATGGTAGATCCAATTATATATGTAGGCGTAAACTCTCGTTAGAGCTTGAGGCGGCGTCCCTCCTTCTTTCGGATGCGGACAGCACTCTCTCGAGAATGCTCAAGTGGTGCGAGCAAACCACAACGGGGAGCCGTGTCGACATACACGATCGCGAGCTCTCTCTTCTTGCATCCACACTTCTCAGCGACGATAACGACTGCCTCGGTCACCGCTGCCCCCACTACGATGACTGTTTTCTCTATAACGCAAGAAGAAAGGCCCAGAACTCGAGACTTGTAGTCACAAACCACCACCTTGTTCTTGTTGATGCCCAGGTGAGATGGGAGAATGGAGAGGATTTTTCAGATCCCTTGATACTTCCGGGGTACACCCATCTTGTCTTCGACGAGGCCCATCACCTGGAAAACGAGGCAACAGAGCTCTTCAGTGAAAGGTATTCCTTTTCCGAGCTTGAGGGGGTACTCGATCTCCTCACTCAGAAGAAAGGGGACCTGGGTAACAGGAACATCATAGAGTTCCTCTCGATTTATGACACCTCCCCCGGAAGGTGCTTCACCTCGTCATTCGAGAGTGTGCAGAAGAAAATCCGTAAGGACGGACATAATTTCTCCATACTCATGAGGGGTGTTGTTTCTCGCTATTCTCCGCTTCGTTCGGTTCTTCTCGACGAGGAGTTCTACAGAACCCAGAGGGAGGTTTTCAGAGAGAGCGGGGAGACGCTCTCGAGGGAGATAGCTTCTCTTGCCGGGGACCTTGGTCACTATTACGACACCGATGTCGAGGGGGCTGCGGCTTTTATCGAGATAGTAAAGTCTGCCTCAACACTACTTTTTTCACTCTCGTCCGTGCTCTCTTCCTCCGTCTCATTCAGCTCCTTCCCGACTACCATAAGCTACGCAGATCTTCTCGACGGCGGCGACTACGAGCTGGTTCTCTCTCCGCTCCAGACGGGGCCGATAGTGAAGGAGAGACTCCTGAAGAGGCTCTCGAGCTATCTCTTCTGCTCTGCAACCCTCTCTGTCGGAGGAAACTTCGAGTTCTACAAATCACGCCTGGGTCTCAGCGGGGAAACGACACTCGAGGAGGGAATCTACTACTCTCCCTTCGATTACAGGAAAAACCTCATGTATCTTGTTCCACAGGACGGAAGACCCTTCGTCAACGGCGACGCATCCTATACCCAATATGTAGCCGATATGGTTGAAAAGGCCGTTCTATCCTCCGGCGGCGGTGCCCTTATACTCTTTACATCAATCGGAATGATGAGGGATGTGTACTCCATAGTCGACAGTAGAATCGGAGATAAAATGGAGCTTCTCATCCAGGACAACAGGATGAGCCGTAATCTGCTTCTCAGAAAATTCAAGAACAGCGAGGACTCCTCGCTTTTCGCGACCTCTTCCTTCTGGGAGGGCGTGGATGCGCCGGGAAACACACTCCGTCTTCTTGTTATAGTCAAGCTTCCCTTCGATGTTCCTTCCGACCCTGTCAACAAGGCGAGGTCCGATTACATAAACAAGACCGACGAGAGAGGAGCATTTCTATCCCTCACGCTTCCGAATGCCATGATCAAGATGAAGCAGGGGGTGGGGAGACTCATCAGAAGCGAGAGCGACCGCGGTGTCGTCCTCATCCTCGACGGCAGGATAATGAAAAAGTTCTATTCGCATCTTCTCTTCTCCTCGATTCCTCCGGGATACTATCCCGAGGACACTCTTCAGGAGAACATCCCGAAGAAGATAGAGTCGTTTCTGTTCTAGGGGGAAATATGGAAATATCTGAAACAAAGAACGGGTTCTACGCCTTCAGGGTCAACTTCCCCCACTATACGAAATCTGTCTTCATGAAGAGGACGGAGATTGTCACAGACGGAAAGGGGACGATACTCGGAGTGACGAATCCCGATAAACTCGTCAATGCCCTCATTCCGTCATCGGACGGAACCGTACAGATACTCGAAGTTGGAGAAGGTGCGTTCTCACACTGCCTGAATCTCAAGGAGATTACCTTTTCGGATAACCTCGAAATCATAGCTCCGGAGGCATTCAAGGGATGCGTCGGGCTCTCCCGGATCAATCTTCCCGGGACTCTCTATGAGATAGGGGATGGAGCATTCTCGAATACCGGGCTAGTTGCACTCGAGCTGCCTCAGAGCGTCGAGGAGATTCCTTCCAGGTGTTTCATGGACTCGAGAAACCTCAGAAGTGTTACTCCCGGGGATAAGATAAGAAAAATCGGAGTTCTAGCATTTGCCGGCTGCTCGTCCCTTACCCGGTTCGATATTCCCCGGGGGACAGCGGAGATACCCGACGGCGCATTCATGTCGAGCGGAATCGGGATAATCCATATTCCACACTCTGTCAGGAGAATAGGTGAACTCTCTTTTTCCAACTGCAGAAGACTTGAAAAGATATATTACGAGGGCGGAAGCAGTGACTTCAGAAGAATAATATTCGGAAACAACTGGAGACGTGGCCTCAATCCGGACTGCGCCCTCTACCTGAGGGATGAAAAAGGGGAGTGGTACAACGTATTCGAGGGGGAGAAGAAAGACAAGGAGAAGAAAGAGGAGAAAAGAGACGGACTAGATGATGCACTCGCCGTCTTCTCCCTCACAGAGATTCCCTCACGCTCTGTTCTATCCTCCCTCTTCAGACAGAAGGCCATGGCCTTCCATCCCGACAGGATATCATCACTGGATTTAGACAGCGAATTCACAGTCTTTGCGAACGAGAAGTTCAGACTCTACAAAGAGGCATATGACACGATACTGCCGTATACGAAATAGGGACACGCAGGGATAGGTCCTCCAGGCTGTTTTCAAACTGGATGGAATACCTTTCAACAGCAGCAGGCAGCTTCAGCCTTTCTGAAATCCTCGAGAGACATATTCGCTCTCTTTGCTGCATTGTCTTCACTTATCATCCCTTCCTTGATAAATTGTACAAGAGTTTTGATGATTCCCTTGTTTTCACCTCTGGCCTCACCTCTGGCTTCACCTCTGGCTTCACCTCTGGCTTCGCATTCAGCTCTCAGCATGTCATAAGTCTCTTCTTCGTTGT
>CAVJJV010000018.1:0-3644 GCA_963650055.1 Comamonas kerstersii
GTTGAAGCACTGTAGTACAAGGGGAAACGGTCCCCTGAGTATCTCTTCTTTTTCCTTTTCAGGAAGATTTACAAGATATCTGGAGTAGCTTTTCTCACTGCACGGGCATGAGAAACCTATCGGCGTATGACCCAGGTAGTCAACGCCGAAGGAGGAGAATGTGGATGTAACCCAGTCGCGTACACTCATGCCGTCTCCGATCTTCCTCCCGATATCGGAGAGAGACGGGGCTAGTCTTTCAAGCTTCTCGAGCTTGTCGTCCGTGCATCCCGGGAGAGCCTGCATCATCAAGCCGCCCGCTCCCCATACTCTGCCTTCTCTGTCATAGTCTATAGAGAGGGAGAAGAGGGACGGAGTCTGCTCGGATTCTCTGTAGTAAAGAGCAAGATCCTGAGCAAGGTGGCCGTACTCCATCATGATTTCCCCTGAGAAAGGTGTCTTCGATCCTTCAAGAATCTTCGTGATCTTCAGAAATCCGGGGCCGTAGAGAGGTGATGTGTCGAGGGATGTGAGGGGCTTATCAAGGGGGATGGGGTTGTTTACAAGATATCCCCTGACGGCTCCGCACGCCCATGCCTCCACCGTCATTCCTTTTACAGGGCCTCCGCATTCTATGGAGAGCTGTATTCTGTCGTTGCCCTTGACTGCACTCGAGAGCAGGGCACCTGCTATGTAGCCCTGTCCGAGTATGTATGTCTCGAGGAGCCCTGTATGGTGATTCGCCCTCATCTCGTTGACTGTCCGCGTCGCGCTGACTGCGCTCACTCTTACGTCTCCGTCTGCAATCAGGAAAATCTCCCTCCTGTCGTCTTCGAGACTCTCTATATGGTCCATGAGGACGCTGTCCTCTATTCTATTCTTTATCATAAGGACAGTTTAAAGTAACCGTGGACTCTAGTTAAGGGCTTTTCAAATTAACTTTCATGATTTTGACGATATTTCTCGAAAAGGAGGGGAAAGAACCGTATAATGAAAAGGAATGGAGTTTTTATGGATACAACTATAAAATTGAAATTGAACTACAAAAGGACATTCCTCATCGGATTCGCATTCTTCGGCATCCTCCTGTTGTGGCAGGTATACGACTCATGGTGTCCGACATTCCTAACCGACATCTTTGCAAGAAGAATGTACGGTCTCTCCTCCGCAGCCCTCAAGGCTGAAGGCAACAGCCAGCACATCCTCAATGTACAGTGGCTGGTGGGAATCATCATGGCATGCGACAACCTTGCGGCTTTGATTCTTCTTCCGATTTTCGGTAATCTTTCCGACAGGACACATACATCAATCGGGAAGAGAATGCCATATATCCTCACGGGAACATTCGTATCGGCAGTAGTCTTCCCGTTCATTCCGCTCTTCTTCCATTATAATAACATAGCAGGAATGGTGGCTTCCATGGCTGTAGTCCTCATCTTCATGATGATGTACCGTAACCCTGCAGTCGCCCTCATGCCCGATATTACTCCCAAGCCACTCAGAGCCAAGGCAAACGGCATCATCAATATCATGGGGTACCTGGGAGGTGCATTTGCAACCGTACTTGGTATCTTCCTTCCTCTTTCATCTTATATAAACGTGCAGGATGAGGCGAGAAAGATGTACATCATCGAGATTCCGTTCGTTATCGCATCTGTTCTCATGGTGATATCTGCACTGGTTCTGTTCTTCACAATCAAGGAGAACAAACTCGAGGAGGAGATGAAGGAGGAGCTTGAGGAAGGTGAGAGACGTGCTGCGGTCGAGAACCCGATAGATGACTCCAAGCCGATGAGCAGGGCCAACAAGAGAATGCTCATGGCAATTCTTCTTGCCGAGTTCTTCTGGTTCATGGCCGATAACGCCATCGGAACATATATCGGCAACTATGTAATCTACTATCTCAACAGCGTATCGAGTGCGACCATGATTCTCACAATCATCGGAGGACTCGGAAGTGTAATCGGTTTTGCAATTGCAGGCTCCATAGCAGACAGAATCGGACGCAAGTGGACGATTTCAATCGGTCTTGGAATAACTCTCATCGGTTATATCATAATGACGGGTGTCGGCCCCTCGGGTAAGGTTGTCGGAGAAAACGGCGAGTTCTCATTCCCCGTCCTCCTGTATGGAGTATGGGTTGTGAAGGGCTTCGGTATGTCACTGGTACATAACTGTTCCTTCCCGATGATTGTCGAACTCTGTTCTGCAAAGAAAATCGGACAGTTCACAGGATATTACTATGCGGCAAGCATGGCTGCACAGACAGTCACACCTGTTCTCCTGGGGCTTCTTCTTACAAAGCTCAGCCTCTGGGGAATTCTCCCCGTTTACTCGTCTGTACTTCTCTGTATTTCGTTTGTCGTCTTTACACTTCTTGTGAAGAACATCAAGGCCAGCAGAGTGCAGAATGCCAAGGGGCTCGAGGCTCTCGGAGCTGATGACTGAGGAGGACGGAAATGGCAACACCACACATAAGTGCAGAGCGCGGCGATATAGCAGAGAGGATTCTCCTCCCCGGAGACCCTCTCAGGGCTAAACATATAGCTGAAACATTCCTCACCGATCCTGTATGCTACAACACTACAAGGGGAATGCTCGGCTTTACCGGATTATGGAAAGGGGAGAGAGTCTCCGTCCAGGGAACTGGAATGGGGATGCCCTCATTCTCCATCTACTGCAATGAGCTTATCTCTGAGTTCGGATGCCGTACCCTCATCAGGGTGGGAACATGCGGGACTAACAGCCCCAGACTCAATCTCAGGGACGTCTTCATTGCCCAGGCTTCCGCTACGGACAGCGGAATGAATACAGACCGTTTCGGGGTGACGTTTCATTACTCTCCGATTCCGTCGTTCAGACTCATGCTTAATGCCTATGAAACTGCAAAAAAGAGGAATATAAGCGTAACAGTCGGAGAATGCTTCTCATCCGACTCCTTCTACGACGAGAGACACAGCGAGAAGATGGCGAAGATGCAGAGGCTCGGAATCATGGCCGAGGAGATGGAGAGCGCGGAGCTCTATACTCTCGGGGCCATGAAGAATGTCGAGACACTTGCTCTCTTTACAGTCAGCGACAACATCCTCACGGGAGAGAGCACGACTGCCGAGGAAAGAGCAACCACCTTCAACTCGATGATCGAGATAGCACTCGATACTCTTCTCAGTTGAAAAGAAAGCTCTCCGGCACTGAGCCGGGGAGCTTCGTCATACATGTATATTTCCTGATACCTGTACGACCCGGGGTATATGAACAACTCCGTGTTATTTACACAACCGATTCTTTCCTGACTGTGGAATTCCAAAAAGAGCAGAGAAGGACACATAGAGGTAATCTCATTTGAATATCAGGTTGATAAGCCGGCATTGAATATCGATAATGCCGGAAACATCTACCCGATAAGAGAACCAAGTAGGAAAGATACCATCTCTTCCGAGAGTCCCAGAGTTTTAATCCTGTTCTTGACTGTTTCCCTCTCCATCGCCTTGCCGGCAGCCTCGCCTTCACGGAGACCTTCCGCTTTTCCCTCAGCTCTGCCTTCAGCCTTTCCTTCAGCTCTGCCTTCTGCTTTTCCCTCTGCTCTGCCTGCAGCCACACCTTCAGCTCTACCTTCAGCATTACCCTCGGCTAATGCACTCTCTCTTACTCCTTCGATATACTTC
>CAVJJV010000019.1:0-13999 GCA_963650055.1 Comamonas kerstersii
ACTCCCGTCTTCAAGTATCAGAGTGGCTTTTTCTTTGTCTACCGTCATATCTTTTCCTCCTGGTCGGACCTTCTTTTTTGCTCTTTTTTCGGCTATTATATATAAATATAGGGTGAGGTTCAAATGGAAGAAAACAGGATAAGCGACGAAGAGATTGTTGACATGGCCGACTTCTTCAAAGTCTTCGGGGATCCGACAAGACTGCGTATTCTCTTCTGCCTCTGGCAGAACGGGGAAGTGGGGGTCAATATGATCAGCGAGAGCCTTTCCATCTCCCAGAGTGCGGTCTCTCAGCAGCTTAAACTTCTCAGGGCATCGAGACTCGTAAGATTCAGAAAGGACGGGAGGAGTATTCTCTACAGACTCTCCGACGACCACATAACCAAAATACTCCAGCTCGGTCTCGAGCACTATGACGAGCTAATCGGATAGGAGGGAGATTATCCTCTTCAGCGGAAGGCCCACGACTGTCGCCCAGTCGCCTTCAATTCTCTCTACAAGAGTATATCCCGTCTTCTGTAGTCTGTATGCTCCGGCGGCACCTTCCCACTCCCCGAGGGCGAGGTACGACTTGATATCATCCGGGGTGAGGGAACGGAATATAACATCGGCTCTGTCACAGAAGACAGTAGTCCTTCCGTCTTCCGGGGTATATAGAGCGCACCCCGAGTAGACGCTCTGTTTTCTTCCACTGAGACGGCTGAGCATGGAAAAGGCGTCAGATAAGTCACGGGGCTTACCAAGGAGCATTCCGTCGATGCTTACAAGTGTATCGGCAGAGAGCGCGTGGAGGCTCTTATCGAAGAAGGAGGATGAGAGATATGCTTTCATCTTCAAGGATGCATTTTTCTTCATCTCCTCCTCTATGGTGTAACCATCTGTCGATTCGTCTGCCGAGGGGGTGAATGGCCTTACCTTTATCCCTGCTTTTTCGAGGAGTTTTCTGCGGTTGGGGGAGGAGGAAGCAAGGACAACTTCCTTTATGAGGGTGCCTAGCTTTATCTGGTTGTCTGTCGGCTCTATTATTCTATCCATTCTCCAGAGCCTCCTTTTCCTCCTCCTTTCTCAGCCACTCCTCCTCGAGGTCCCCGACCTCCTTCTCCTTCTTCTCCTTCTCTTCAAGCACGGCCGTTATCTTTGCTGCAGCAGAGTAGATTTCGGGCTTTGCACTCTCTTTGTCAAGGGCTGCAATCTCCTTCTGGAGCTGCTCGATTCTTGAGTTTATGTTTTCTATCTCACGGCCCAGCGAGTTGATTTTATTCTTCTTCTGCTTGCTCTCTTCATATGATGTGGGAGCCTTGACGGATGGGGTGTTCTTCTCTTCTCTCTTTACAGCCCATCTTGCCTCCTTCTCCTCGAGTTTACGCTCGAAGTAATCCCAATCGCCGTCATAGAAGACAGGGCCTTCGTCCGAGATGTAGAGAATACGGGTTGCGAGGCTTTTTATGAAATGTTTGTCATGGGAGACGAAGATGAGTGTCCCCTCGTATTTATTCACGGCTTCGACAAGCATCTCCTTTGAGGAGATGTCGAGATGGTTAGTGGGCTCGTCGAGAAGAAGAAGGTTGGAGGGGTGAATGAGAATCTTCAAAAGAGCAAGTCTCGATTTCTCTCCTCCCGAGAGCACCTTAACCTTCTTAAAGACATCATCATCCGAGAAGAGGAAGCACCCGAGAAGATTACGCAGCCTCGGCTGATCGGACGTGAGTGCAACGGTCTCGAGTTCCTCGATAAGGTTGTTCTCCCCGTTGAGGGTGTTTTCGGTATCCTGTGCAAAGTAGCCTCTGATCACCCCGCTGCCTGTCTTGATTTCTCCCGAGTAATCGCTGTCGGCAAGGGCGAGAAGCCTAAGAATGGTGGACTTTCCCTTTCCGTTCCGTCCCGTGATTGCAAGTCTTTCGCCTTTCTTCACAAGGAAAGAGAAATCACTGTAGATATGGTTGTCACCATATGACTTCGAGAGGTGCTCGACCTTCAGCACCTCGTTTGCAGAGTGGGGGCACGGAGGGAATGAGAAATGGAGCTTCCTCAAATGGCCCGGAACCTCGACGATATCGATTTTCTCGAGCATCTTCACCCTCGACTGGACCTGTTTTGCCTTTGTCGCTTTGTAGCGGAAGCGTTCGATGAACTCCTCGGTTCTCTCTATCTCCTCCTTCTGTTTCTCGGCTTTCTTCTTAAGAGCCTCGATTTCCATCTCCCTTATTTCGAGGTACTTCGAGTAGTTTCCGCTGTAGCGTGTAAGCTTACCCGAGAAGAGTTCATAGACTTCCGTTACCATCGAGTCGAGGAACTCCTGGTCGTGGGAGACGATCATAAGCCCCCCGTTGAAGCCTTTGAGATATGCCGTCAGCCAGGTAAGGGCCTCGATATCGAGATAGTTCGTAGGCTCGTCGAGAAAGAGAAAATCGGGGTTCTCTACAAGAATTCTTGCCAGTGCAGCCCTCATCTGGTATCCCCCGGAGAACTCCCCGGAGAGACGGGAGAAATCCGAGGATGCGAAACCCAGTCCCATAAGAATGGTCTCTATTCTTGTCTTTCTGTCGTAGTAGCCGCTGTCGAGGAGAGTGTCGTGTATCTCGCTTATCCTCCCGGCAGCCCGTACGGCCTCCCCGGGGGTACCCTCCGCCTTCTTCTCTTCTTCTTCAAGCTCTTTAATGAGAGGCGTAAAGCGCGAGTATCCCTCTTCGGCAATCGAGTAGATATCCCTGCTTCCGAGTACGACGTCCGACTGTTCGAGATAAGAGAATCTGCATCCTTTCGTAATTGAAAGAGATATGCTGTCAGGGGTAATACGCCCCGTCAATGCCTTGAGGAGCGTGGTCTTTCCCGAGCCGTTGGCGCCGCATAGGCATGCACGTGTCTTTTCGTTCATGTTGAACTGTATGTCTTTCAGTATTTCTCTTTCTCCGAACGAGAGTTTGAGCTCTCTCAGCTGCAGGTTCTTCATATCATGTTTCCGAAGAAAGTTTATACGGATTGGCCGCTTTGAGGAAGTGGCAAATTTGGTGTTGAACCTGACTTGAGATTGTTTTAAAATTCTCAGTGGGAGTTTGATGTGATCTGTCTTACCTTGTCCGGGCCTACCATACTAGATAATCTGAAGGAATTCAGAGAAAACAGGCTTTATATAGATATCTGTGAATTGAGACTTGATTTATTGACTCCCGAGGAGCAGAAGAAGGCTTCATCCTTTCCCGCCATGGTCGACCTTCCCGTGATTCTTACCTGCAGGAGGGTACAGGACGGCGGCAGGTGCTCGATGACGGAGAGGAACAGAAGGGGACTTCTGATCTCCACTCTCGTGGACGGCGCCTTCAGCTATGTAGACATCGAGGATGACGTCAAGAAGAACGACGTCGAGACGGCGGCAAGAGAGAAGGGAGTGAGAATCATACGCTCCTACCACGACTTCGAGAAGGTTCCGGAAGATATCTTTTCACATATCATGGCACTCTCTAGACGCGGAGACATTGCAAAGATAGCCGTTACTCCCCATTCGACGGCGGATGTCATGACGCTCTTCAGAATCAACGACGAACTGAGGGATATAGAGAAGATAGTAATCGGTATGGGAGACTGGGGAGTCTGCACGAGAATCCTTTACAGGAAGATGGGCTCCATGCTCACATTCGGCTCTTCGGTATCGAAAGAGGGGATTGCTCCCGGTATGATAAGTGTAAGAGACCTCAAGGAGCTATACCGTGCAGACAAGGTCAACGACCGCACAGGAATCTACGGTGTTGTGGGTAATCCCGTCATGCATTCCCTCTCCCCGAGAATCCAGAATCCAGGCTTCATCGCCATCAACTACAACGCAGTCTACTGTCCGTTCCTTTCAGACTCGATCAAGTCTTTCATGATGCTTGCCGAGATGATCAGGATGCGCGGTTTCTCCGTCACTGTTCCGTTCAAGGTCGATGTACTTAAATACCTGGGAAACATAACGAGGGAAGTAAAGCAGATAGGTTCTTGTAATACCGTCATCAGGGTCCCGAACATGTGGAAGGGTACCAACACTGATTACTACGGCTTCCTGTCTCCGATAGAGGCTGACATAGAGAGCGGGAGAATACGCTCCGCCCTTGTCATCGGAGCGGGCGGGGCGGCTGATGCCGTTGTCTGGGCCCTCACGAACAGGGGAGTGAAGGTGACTGTCCTCAACCGTACTCTCCAGCATGCGAAAAGACTTGCCGCAAAGAACAATGCCCAGTTCGACTCTCTTGAAAACTGCCGTAAGTATGAAGGCTCTGTGGACCTCGTCGTCCAGACTACCACTGTGGGTATGAACAGCGCGAAGGATAATCCCGTTCCAGACTTCAGGTTCTCGGGCTCCGAGATAGCATATGATATAGTATATAAGCCGCGTAAGACGGCATTCCTGAAGGCCGCGGAGGCTGCTGGCTGTACTCTCCACTACGGCCTCGAGATGCTCCTGAGTCAGGGGAAACTCCAGTTCGAGAGTTTTACTGGTTACCACTATCCGAAAGGACTCACACTCACTGACGAGTGATTCCGTATTTCCGGTAGGCTCTGTCCATGAGGAGGTAGTCGAGTATTACGGAGGCGGCCATAGCTTCGACGACCACTACCGCCCTCGGACCGATACATGGGTCATGGCGCCCGGGTACCGAGAGTAATGTCTCTTCTCCTTTGTCAGTTATTGTTCTCTGTTCCTTTGAAATGGACGGTGTCGGCTTGAAGTAGGATGTGAAGACAATCTCGTCCCCGTTGGAAATACCTCCGAGTATTCCCCCGGCATTGTTCGAGAGAAAAGCGGGTTTACCGTCTTTCATGATGATCTCATCATTGTTGCTGCTTCCTCTCTCCCCGGATGCTCTGAATCCATTTCCGATTTCGAAGCCCTTGACACCTCCGAGGGAGAAGACAGCATGCGAAAGAGCTGCATCGAGTTTGTCGAATACAGGCTCCCCGAGTCCCGCCGGTACATTATTGATGCGGCACTCGATTACGCTCCCGACGGAGTCTCCGTCTCTACGTGCATTATTAATCTCCTCCTCCATCAATGCCTTATTGCTGCAATCAGGGGCATAGAGAGGAGGATTGAACGGAGGATTCCATTGATAATCCTCCAGTCTTACCTTTCCCGCTCCGACAAGACCGGCAGTAACTGTAATGGAGTAACGCTCAAGCGCCATCATGGCGAATGCACCTGCAATTACACGTGCAACCGTCTCCCTTCCGCTGCTTCTTCCGCCTCCGCGGTAATCTCTTATTCCATACTTCACTCTGTAGGTGTAGTCGGCGTGTCCTGGTCTGTAGATGTGCTCGAGAGTGGAGTAATCGGAGCTTCTCTGGTTATTGTTCCTGACGATTACTCCAATCGGTGTCCCCGTCGAATAACCGTTGTATACTCCGCTGAGTATCTCGCAGTCGTCTTCTTCCTTCCTGGGGGTTGTGAGACTGCTCTGCCCGGGAGCACGGCGCCTGAGAGTGTTTTCAAGGAGCTCCCTGTCTATCTTTATTCCCGAGGGAAAACCGTCGATTACGACCCCTAGGGCCTCTCCGTGGGATTCTCCAAAAGAAGTGAAAGTAAAGAGATGACCGAATGTATTACCCGGCATAGCCTGCCTCCTCGAGCGCTTTGATTATTTTGTCGACTTTGGAATTCTTGTCGCCGTACTCCCCGAGTTCGATGACAAGATCCGAATTTTCGAGGTAGATTTCATCTCTTCTTGAGTAGAGCTCATGAAATGATTTCTCTATGTTGCTGCTCTCGAGAAACGGTGGAATCCCGTTGGAGAGAATACGGGGAAGAATCAACTCTTCGGGGCGTCTGAGGTAGATAAGCCTGTTTCTGTCACTGTTTTTGATTATATTGAGAAGGGGGCTGTTGTCTGCTGCTCCTCCTCCGAGGGAGAGTATATATGGTTCAGTTATACTATTCTCAAGTGAGACAAGAGCCTCTCTCTCCTCGTTCATGAAGCTTTCCTTACCGTGGACTATGTAGTATTCCCTGATAGTAACGCATCCTGTTCTCTTCTTTACTTCGTCGTCCAGGTCGAAGCATGGAAGATGTAGCCTATCTGCTATGAGAAAGCTGAAGAGGGTCTTTCCCGAGTGTTTGATGCCGCAGAAGAAGAGATTGTTTTTCATGGCTTCAATATTTTTCGGATGGGAAATCATAGCCTGGGATAACCGGTTTTGATGTCCTGTTTCTGATTACCGCCGTCTTCTCTCTTCTCTCCTTTCTGAGCTCCCGTCTCTCGACCTTTTCAACGAAAGCCGCCTCCGCGTGTGTGGCACGGGACTCCTCGACAAACTTGTTGTATTCTCTCTCTGTCTTGAGTGCATAGTGGAAGGAGATTACCGCTCCATACCAGAAGATGGAGAGTACAAGAGGAAGTACGGAGTCGAAAGTGACGGGGTATAGAAGTGTGGATGAACCATATTCAAGTAGAATCCGGAGATTGTAGTAGAAGAGAATCAGCGAGATGAATACCGGGATTATCCAGTAGATTCTGCCGCGCCTTGTCAGAAGGAATCTGATACAGGCGAGGGAGGCAAGAAAAGTAATCAACAATGCAGATAACGGGATAATTAAAGTTAGCACATTCATCTCCTCAGGTAGTATTATATATTGAGATGAGGTGAATAAGAAGTGGAAAAACTTGAAAATAAGATATCTCAGGCTTTGCTGCAGGAGAGGATGAAGGAGAGAAAGGAGGATGTCAGGGGATCGTACTTCCGTGACACCACCGCAATCATACACAGTTCGGCATTCAGAAGGCTCAAGCATAAGACCCAGGTCTTCTATGCTCCATCCAACGACCACATATGTACACGTATGGAACATGTCCTCCATGTTGCATCAATCGCCTCCACAATATGCCGTCCACTCGGACTCGACACCGAGCTGGCATGGGCGATAGGCATGGGCCATGACCTGGGCCACACTCCCTTCGGACACACCGGAGAGAGGATAATATCGGGATTTTCAAAGAGGAGGGGACTGGGGGAGTTCGAACATGAAGTCAATTCACTCAGGGTTGTGGATTTCCTCTCCAACAACGGCTCGGGCCTCAACCTCACATATGCCGTGAGGGACGGGATAGTCTGCCATAACGGAGAGAAACTCTCACGCCGTATGGAGCCGACGAATACAGTAAGGGATCTTTCCCTTGTCTCCTCCCGCCGCGGCCTTGTGCCTGCAACATATGAGGGTGTCATCGTGCGCTTCTCCGATTCCATCGCCTATCTCGGACGCGACTATGAGGACGCATCGAGACTGGGGATTGTAGGCGAAGACGACCTTCCCGATATCGTAAAGGACAGGATAGGGATAAATAACTCGCAGATAATCAACTCCCTTATCGGGGACCTTATAGACACAGCCTCCGTCCGGGACGGAATAGGATTCTCGGAGTCTGTCTTCGATGCAGTGAGGGCCTTCAGTGATTTCAACTACGAGCATATATACCGCAGTCGTATCCTTGACGGGTACTCGAGGTACTTCTACCGTGTGCTCTCTCTCATCACCGATTATCTTGAGTCGATCTACAATGACTTCGGCCTTGAGGAAAGCTGTTACATCGAGGAGAGAAACATGCTTGCAGCCGGTTTCTACAACCACATAAAGGAGATGAGGGATGTCTACATCGAGAAGGAGGGGTCCGACAGGCGCATGATAATCGATTATATTGCCGGAATGACCGATAACTTCGCTCTCGACTCTGCAAATGAAATCCTCAAGCCCGAGCATCTCAACGACGAGATAGACCAGAGTCAGACGGGTAAGTGGTTTGACAAGAGAAGAGGTTAGTGCGTCAATTCCTCGATTTCGTTTATGAACTGGTCGAGTGTGTCGAATGCCCTGTAGACTGCCGCAAAGCGCACATATGCAACCGGGCTCATCTTATAGAGGTGCCGCAAGGTAGCCTCTCCGATTTCCCGGGAGGTGATCTGGTTGCGGTTGAGCTGGGCAATTGTATATACTTCGTCCTCGATTTCCTTCAATATGTCGTCGATGGCATCCTGGTTGACTGGAAGCTTTTCCGTACAAGTACGTATGCCCCTCTCGACCTTCGCCATCTCGAATGTCTGGTGTGAACCGTCCTTCTTGATTACGACGACAGGTTTACGCTCTATGTGTTCATAGCTGGTGAAACGGTAGCCGCATTCGAGACAGAGACGCCTTCGTCTTATCGACGTACCTTCCTTATTGGAGCGTGACTCCAGAACCTTATCATGATCTAAACCGCATTTTGGACAATTCATGCTTACATTATAAAACTTTAGTGAACGGTGGTGAATGTCAATTATATGGATTTATTGCAATAATTTGTTCTTTGTGTTTTAATTATAACATAACGTTAAAACCATAACACAGGAGAATATTATGGCCAGTTCAGTTGCATTCTATGTAAAGGAAATCATCAACCGCAGTCCCTTTATTTCCGAGATGCTCATCCAGGAGGTTATTTCATACTCAAACCTTGCCGTCTTCATCAAGCCCAAGGTCGAAGCTCTTTACGGATCCGAGGTCTCGTCTGCAAGCATCGTGATGGCCATCAGACGTTATACACAGGATTTGAAGAAGCTCAATCATATAGAAAAGAAGACGAGCAGGATAGACTATGAAATCTCGATGAAGACCAACATATATGATGTCAACATCCGCCGCTCCTCTTCCTTCATCAACAACATACCCAGGCTATACTCCCTCATAAAGGAGAACAACGGAGACTTCATCAACATATCGATAGGGGAGTTCGAGACAGTTGTTACGATATCTGACAAGTATAAGTCGGCCCTGGACGGTCTTCTTGTCGGGGAGAGCGTCATCAACCGTGAAGATGATATGGTCGCCCTTACGATATCTTTCAAGGACAACAACTTTTTAGAGACTCCGGGAATCACATACCTTGCGACGAGGAAGCTTGCCTGGGAGAATATCAACATATATGAGATTGTCTCGACTCTCAACGTCCTGACATTCATCATCAAGAAGCGTGACTCCCTTGAGGCCTACGGGGTTCTACAGGCATTCTTCGATGAAGAGCTGTAACATAATCATAGGAGGAAAGGGGGAGGGAAAGACGACGAAGATTCTCTCCCTTGCGTCTAAGGATTCCCATGCCGCCGGCTTTGCCTCAATCCACAGAGGGGATGAATACTATTTGAGGAATATCGAGAATGGAGAGGAGACCCTCTTCTTCTCGCATTCATACCCCTTTGAAGAGAGGTGGCGGGGCTGGTATATAAACTCCGCTCTATTCGACTCCGTCTACAGGAGGATGATGACTCTCGAATGCGGTGCTGTTTTCCTTGATGAATGCGGACGCCTCGAAATCGAGGGATACGGATTCTCGAGAACCATCTCACTGCTCATGGGGAAGGACGTTGATCTATATATAACGCTGAGGCGGCCATTCCTTGAAGAGTTTCTTTCTTCTTTCTCAATTGTGGACTATACTCTCATTCCCGTTGATAGGTGGACAGATTGCGGTTAGCTTTTCAATTGTTTTCCTGTAGCCGCCGTAGGTGATGACGGAGCATCTTCTGCGGTTGAGAAAGTCCTGTGTATATGTAAATGGTCTCATATCAGGGGTGTAGAGATCCATCCCGAGGCTTTTGATGACTGCATGGGCCCCCGCATAGTCCCATATGTAGCACGGCTCGTTGATGCTTGCCGTTATATTGGGAAAGAGAACAGGAGAGAGAATCTGGAGTATCTGGGAGCCGAATATTCTTATTTTTCCGGTGTATGACGAGAAATCGACGCTGCGGACAAGAGACGAGGAGACTGTAAGCTGCCATATGGGGCCGTTCTCCTTTCTCTCCCTCTCAAGTATAAGTTTCTCTCCGTTTATCGTGGGCTCTCCTCCCGGATTCAGACGGACCAGCATGCCATCGTCCGTTCCCCTTCCGAAACGCGGAGCATAGAGAATAGCTCCGACAGGCGAGAATGAAGAGGAGAGGATTCCGAGTGCTATGCAGAACGAGGGGAGGCCCTGGGAGTAGACATCCGTGCCGTCAATGGGATCGAGAACGAATGTAAAGGGTGCATCGGGACGGGGGAGAACTTCCTCCTCCTCCGTGATTATCCCGCACTCGGGAAATAGAACTCCGATCAGCTTGATGAGTTCGTGCGAAATCATCATGTCCACCTCGGTTACCGGTGACTTGTCCTCCTTGTATCTGACGTGGAGATCCTTCTGTTTGTCAACGGCCCAGCCTCCGAGCTCGATTATCTTTTTTTCCAGTAAATCAAGAGCTGATTCATCCAACTTAATTGAGCAGTCCATATATTTCTGTTATATTTTCCTCTAATGCAGCATATTGAAGATGTGGTATCAGAATATATCAGGAAAAGCAGTGCTTACAAGGCTTTTCTGACCAATCCCGATACCCTGCTCGAAGTTGATTCCATCGCATACTATCCCCTTTCAAGGTTCATAAAAGCCGTATCAGACAAAAGGGGAGGACGTCTCATCGTCCTTACCGCGACGGAAGACGAGGCGAAGAATATCTACGAAAGCCTCTCGGAAGATAAGAATCTTCCTCTTGTTTTCATCCCGTCCGACGGCCGCACCCTTTACTCTGAGTTCATTGAAAAGAGAATCAACTACTCCCGTAAGAAGGCACAGGAGAAATTCATAGACTCGAAAAAGGCATGTGTCGTGCTCTCACTGAGGTCATTTCTCTCTCCCTTCCTCTCTCCCGAGTCTCTTTCATCCTTTTCCTATACCCTCAAGTGCGGAGAGGAGTTCGAACTTGACACCTTCTCGGCTCTTTTGACTTCAAGCGGGTATTACCGCAGCCAGAATTCCTCCGAGGAGGGGTCCTACACCCTCCGGGGGGAGGTTATCGAGATATTCCCATTTGCTTCGGAGAGGAAATACAGGATTTATCTCGACTGGGACAGGATAGAGAGGATAGTCTCCTTCAGGCCCGGAGAGGAGGATAAGACAACATCGATAAGAAGTGTCCAGATTCCCCTTCTCAGGGAAGAATCAATGGAGAAGCTGAGCCTTGTAAACATCAAGCAGTTTCTCAGACCCGATGATTACTTCTTCATCACATCCTTCGAGAAGGACGAGTCAAGCTGGAAAGCCCTGGAGAATGAGGCGAAGGACAGATACCGCGAAGCCTACAAGGAGTCTGCGGATGCGTTGAAGTGTGAAGACTATCTACTCTCATGGCCCTCGTTCTACTCATCCCTCAAGAGGGGAATCGTAGTACACGAACTCATGAAGAATACCTATCACCATTTCGGTGTCGAACCCTCTCATTCCTATTTCGGCAATGTCAGCTTCTTCAAAGATGAAGTCGGGGCAATGCTCAAGAACGGATGGAAGGTCTACATACTTGCTCCCTCGAATATACAGAGGTCGAGACTTGAGAGTGTATTCAACACGCTTGATGTAGATATATCGGTATCGGATATAGACTCGGGCTTCATCCTCAGCGGGGAGAAGACTGCAGTAATACTCGACTCCGAGATATTCGGCAGGCGGAAGAAGAGAGTTAGAACAGTCGTCGAGACACTCTCGTCACCTCTTGATTCCTTTGTCTCCCTCAAGCCGGGGGATTATGTAGTCCACATCAATTACGGAATCGGACAGTTCGAGAAGATCGACAGAGTCAAGAACGGCGAGACCGAGCGTGACTATATAAAGATCCGCTACAATGCCGGTGAGGCATTATATGTTCCCATTGAACAGGCGAACCTCGTCCAGAAGTATATCGGTAATGATTCACGGCCCCCCAAGCTCGATTCGATGGGAAGTGCCGCATGGGCGAAGAAGAAGGAGAAGGCGAGGGAGAATGCCGCAGCACTGGCAGACGAACTTATCCACCTCTATGCCGTGAGACAGAATACCCCCGGATACCCCTTCGGAAAGGATACCGACTGGCAGGTTGCATTCGAAGCTTCTTTCCCGTTTACAGAGACTCCCGACCAGCTTAAGTGCATCGAGGAGATCAAGGCCGATATGGAGAGCGACAGATGCATGGACAGACTCGTATGCGGGGATGTCGGATACGGCAAGACGGAGATAGCCTTCCGTGCAGCCTTCAAGGCCATAATGGACGGCAAGCAGGTTGCCTTCCTTGCTCCGACTGTTATTCTTGCACAGCAGCACTACGAGAACTTCAAAAAGAGAGTCAGTGACTTCCCCGTAAAGAGCGGTCTCGCGACAAGATTCGTTTCTGCAAAGGAGAACAGGGCGGTTCTCGATGGAATAAAGAACGGAAGTGTTGATATTCTCTTCGGGACTCATAAGATTCTCTCCAAAAACATTGCATTCAAGGACCTGGGCCTTCTCATCGTCGACGAGGAGCAGCGCTTCGGTGTCAGGGACAAGGAGAAGATAAAGGGGATGAAGAACAATATTGACTCCCTGACGCTCTCTGCAACCCCGATTCCACGCACCCTCTATATGTCCCTATTGAAGGTAAGGGATATGTCGCTTCTGACTACAGCTCCCAGGGAGAGACTTCCGATTGATACTTACATAGGAGAGTATGACAGCGCCATAGTAAAGGAGGCCGTCGAGAAGGAGCTTGAACGCGGAGGCCAGGTCTTCTATCTCCATAACAGGGTGGAGGATATAGAGGAGGTTGCACTTTCCCTCCAGAGTTTGGTGCCGGGAGCCGTAGTGGATGTCGCCCACGGCCAGATGGACGGGGAGAGGATGGAGGAGGTCATGCACCGCTTCATCTACGAAGGCGTGCAGGTGCTTGTGTCGACAACGGTAATCGAGAACGGTATCGACATACCCAATGTAAACACAATCATCGTCGACAGGGCCGATAGAATGGGACTCTCGCAGCTCTACCAGCTGAGGGGAAGAGTCGGCCGCAGTGACAGAAAGGCCTACTGCTATCTTTTATATCCTGATGATACATCGCTCAACGCCGATGCTCTCAAAAGGCTGAGAGTTCTCAGCGAGAACACATCCCTCGGATCGGGGTTCAAGATCAGTATGAAGGATATGGAGATAAGAGGAGCGGGAAACATACTCGGACGCGAGCAGTCGGGACACCTGGAGGCTGTCGGTCTCGATATGTACCTGAAGCTTATAGAGGAGGAAATCAACAGGCTGACAAAGAGCCCGGAGGCTCAGGAGCGTGATGTACTCATCCAGCTTGACTACACAGGTTTCATACCCAATTCATACATAAAGGACCCGTCAGAGAAGTTCGAACTCTACAAGAAGATAGCATCCATCAGGACGGAAGGCGAGCTTGAGGGCCTCAAGAGTGAGGTGGAATCCCGTTACGGAAATGCTCCGGAGGAGGTGGAGAACCTCTTCTCGATTGCCGAGATAAAGGCCGTTTGCCGTACTCTCAGGATTTCATCCCTCAAGGAGGTGAGGGGAGTAATCGATGTAGTCTTCGAGGAGGTTGCAATCCTGAATCCTGCGAAAGTCGTCCTTCTCATCGAGCTCTCCTGCGGCAGGGTGAAGCTTGACCCGAAGGAGTTCAATCATCTGAAAATAGAAACGGGAACTGTTTCCCTTAAAGATAAGGCCGTCCTCATACTTGAGACGCTAAGGAGACTGTATTAATGGAAGAGAAGGAATTACTTGACGCACTGCATAGAATTGAAATAAGAGAAGGCAGAGAGAGGACGATAAAGAGCTATGTCCTCAGAAACAACGTTCTTGAAGAAAAGGAGAAGGAGATTGTTCTCAAATACGCTGAAAAGTACTGCCTTTTCTTCTCCGACAATATACTTGATTACTCCTCCATTTTCGCCAATGACCGTGATACGGTGATCGAGATCGGCTTCGGGAACGGAGAGGTTACATCCCAGATGGCCCTGATCAAACCCGAGAACAACTACATCGGGCTTGAAGTCTATCTCAAGGGCTTTGTCAAACTTCTCTCCGTTCTCGGGGAGAATGACATAGATAATGTAAGAATCATGCGCTTCAACGCAGTTGATGTCCTGGAGCATATGATTGCGGATAATTCAGTTGCAGGATTTCATATCTTCTTTCCCGATCCGTGGCCGAAGAAGAAGCACCAT
>CAVJJV010000020.1:0-2124 GCA_963650055.1 Comamonas kerstersii
TGTACAAATTTTCTCATTGATAAGGGAGAAAAACAAAGAATATGTTTGCCTTTTCTCTGTTTTTTATTCTTGAGAACTCTGTTTTCTTGTTTTAAACTGTCTAAAAAGAGAGATTCAGTCATTATGCCTAAGATATTCAGTGCCGAAGAGAGAGCCGCGATAGAGGAGAGACTCCTCTCCGCTGCCGGAGAGTGCCTCAGGGAGTACGGGGTGAGGAGAACGACGGTGGACGAGCTTGTGAGGCGCGCACACATTGCAAAGGGAAGTTTCTACCTCTTCTATGACTCGAAGGAGGACCTCTTTCTCTCCCTCTACACTTCCTTCATATCATCGCTCGAGGACAAATATCTCGAGATGCTTCAGAATCTTGACGAGAACCATATCGTGACATCCCTCACTTCAATATTCTCCAGGATAGCTTCAATGTACTACGAGAAGGGAATATACCGTCTTCTCGACGACGAAAATCTTTTTCTCGTAAGGCGTAAAGTCGGGGAAAAGAAATACTCCCTCTTCCTTGGTGATGAAGAGAGAGTATTTTCCTCCATCTTCTCCTTCTTCTCCGTCGAGGACGGAGAGGAGACGAAGAGATTCATGAAATCATACCGCCTCGTTCTCTCGCTCTTCCTCCTCGAGGAGGGGAAAGAGGAGATAAGGGACTCGGTCGATATGCTTATCCGCGGTCTTGTTCTTCAGCTTGTTCAATAGGCTGCAGCTTCTCGATGAGAACGCGCACGATACGCTTGTCCTCGACCTTCAATACGTGGATATGTACATTATCCGTTGCAATATCGAATTCTCTCCCGTCTCTGGGGATTGTCGAGAGCTTCGACATCACGAAACCTCCGACTGTGTCGTAGTCCTCGCTTTCCGGGAGCTCTATCGTTGTCTCCTTATTAAGATCCTCGATGAGGGTGTCGCCGCTGACGGACCATCTGTTGTCCCCGAGAGGGATGATTTCGGCCTCCTCTACGGCATCGAACTCGTCATAGATGTTGCCGACAATCTCCTCGATGAGATCTTCCATCGTTATTATACCTGCAGAAGAACCGTATTCATCGATTACGATGGCAAGGTGCACCTTCTTCGACTGCATGTCGCCGAAGAGCTTGTCTGCATGTATCGAGTCGGGTACGAGGTAGGGCTCTCTAATGAGCTCCTTGAGAGGTTTCCTGTCGCTGCTGTTGAGATTGAGAAGGAATTCCCTTGCAATCAATATACCCTTCACATCGTCATGGTCCTCACCGTAGACGGGGTAGCGTGAGAATCCCGATTGAGAGATGTTCTTTATGACTTCCTCGTCAGTTGCATCTTCCTGTATCCAGAGCACATCGCTGTCTCTTGTCATGATTTCGTCGACGGGTGTGTCGTTGAACTCGAAGACGTTCTGTATCCATTCCTTCTCGTCTTCCTCTATCGTTCCCGATTCCCCGGAGGCGTCGACCATGAGACGTATATCCTCTTCTGTTACCTCTTCATCGTTTCCGTCTGTTTTGAGATGGAATATCCTGAGCACAAGGTTCGTGCAGAACGAGAGAAGTCTTACAAAAGGTCTGAAGACGACGCTGAGAACAGTGATGAAGCCTGCGACCTTTCTCGACCAGGCTTCGGCCTTCTGCTGTGCAATTCTCTTCGGAACAAGTTCACCGAATATGAGGGTGAAGAATGAGATTATCACCGTGATTATGATGACTGATATTGAATTGAGGAGCGTTACCGACCCCGGACATCCTATACTCTGGAGCCATGCAACGAGATGCTCGGAGAGAACATCTGCCGAGAATGCGGCCCCGAGGAAACCTGCAAGTGTGATGCTGATCTGGATTGTAGATAGAAAACTCGACTGGTTTTCAAGCATCTTCAACAGCTTTGCCGCTGTTTTGTCGCCTTCTTCGGCTTCTTTCTTGAGCTGGATTGCGTTTAGTGATATTACGGCGATTTCCGTGCCTGCGAATACGGCGTTGACGAATATGAGGAGGACCTGGAGTATGAGAGTAGATTGAACTGTCATCTTCCCTCTCCTTTTCTAATTCCCGCGAGAGGGGGGACCTCATCCGAATCTGCTTTTAAGTGGCTACTATGGCCGTCGTCCATTAAGATAAAATCTTCCTTTGCACTTTTTGC
>CAVJJV010000021.1:0-4048 GCA_963650055.1 Comamonas kerstersii
ATATTGTTCTTCTATGGAAGCCATTTATTATTTACCGAATCCCTGTAGCATTTTCAATAATTCTTTGGCACTGTCTATATCATTTTTGAGCTGTTCTTCCGGTGTTTTTTCTTCATTTTTGAATAATACCTGTGGTATTTCTTCTATGAATCTACTGGGAAGTGCTGATTTAAGTTTTCCCTCGAAATCTGTTCTTGCGTCTGCGTAGTTGATGTAGAGCTTCTTTTTTGCACGGGTTATTGCTACATAGAAGAGTCTTCTCTCTTCGTCTATGTTGTCTGCGTTCTCTTCGAGGGCGCGCTTCGAGGGGATAATGTTGTCCTCTATGCCGGCAAGGAAAACACAGTTGAATTCAAGGCCCTTCGATGCATGCATCGTCATGAGGTTTACAGCCCTTGATTCTTCATTGTTGTTCTCTTTTCCCATAATGGAGACAGAGTGCAGGTAGTCCCTGAGGTTCTTATCAGGGTTTGACTTGAAGAATTTACCCAGTCTCTCGTTGAGGAAGGCTATGCTGTGGAGCTTGAAGTCGACAATCTTGTCGTTGTCGGGAAACTCTTCCCTTATCGCGATATCATAATGGGTGTCGCTCATTATTGTGTCTATGAGCTTCTCCGGTCTTGAAATCATACCCCTCCATTTATAGAGGAGAGAGGAGAGATTTCTCATTCCTTCCTGTGTCTTTGAATTGAAATCGGGGGAGAGGGAGTATTTAGAGAGTGCCTCTTCGAGTGTCGAATTGTCCCTGTCAGCCTTCTCTCTGAGCTTCTCGATTGTTGTTCTTCCGATTCCACGTCTGGGTGTGTTGATTATCCTTAAGAGCGAGTTGTCATCCTTCGGATTTACCACAGCCTTGAGGTAACACAATATGTCCCTCACTTCCTTACGGTCGAAGAACGAAGAGCCTCCTGAAATCTCGACGGGGATTCTGTGCTCGAGAAAGGTTGTTTCAAGCGTACTCAAGAGAGTGTTTGTTCTCACGAGGACGGCAAAATCACAAAAGTTGTATTTGTACTGTCTCATCAGCTTCTTTATCTCGACGCTTATCCAGATAGCCTCATCGTCCCCCGTGGCATGGCGCTTTACAGTAAGGGCGTCTCCGTCTCCCGTGTCCGTCCAGAGCTTCTTCTCCTTTCTCTCCTTATTGTGGACTATGATGGCGTTGGCGGCCGAGAGGATGTTGCCGCTCGAGCGGTAATTTCTTTCGAGTCTGAACTCCTTACGCTCGGGAAAATCCTCCTCGAACATGAGTATGTTGCGGTAGTTGGCGCCTCTCCAGGAGTATATAGACTGGTCATCGTCGCCGACGACGGCAATGTTACGGTACCTGGCGGCAATCATGCTCACCATTTTGTACTGCACAAGAGAGGTGTCCTGGAACTCGTCAACCATTATGTACTTATATCTGTCCTGGACTCTTCTCAGTATTTCAGGGTGCCCGCTGAAGATTCTTATTGGAAGTACTAGGAGGTCGTCGAAATCGACGACATTGTATGCCTTCTGTGTCAGTAGAAACTCCTCGTAGATCTCCCTTACGGCACTCCCTTTCTCAGGAAGAATCTCACGCTCCGTTTTATAGGCGGAGAAATGGGCTTTGAGACTGTTGGCATTGAACGAAGAGAGCTCGTAGCCCTTGGCGAGTATGCAGCTCTTCAGAAGCGAGAGATTGTCATTATCATCGTAGAGTGTGAAGTCGTTACGGTACCCCAGATACTGTATATACTGCTTTAGTAGCCCGAGGCCGAAGGAATGGAATGTAGTGGCTGTGAGCTTTTTTAGTGCCTGCCCTGTCACCTCCCGTATCCTCTCTGCCATCTCCTTTGCCGCCTTGTTCGTGAAGGTCAGGGCGAGTATCTCATCCTCTCTGATTCCCTTTTCGAGCATCGATGCAATACGGTAGGTAATCATCCTTGTCTTTCCGCTGCCGGCTCCCGCTATGATGAGTTCCGGCCCTTGAGAGACCGAGGCTGCTTTACATTGTTCCGGATTGAGTAATGAGGCTAAATCTAATGACACGGAGGGTAGGGTCTCACAAAGAGTGATGATGGTCAATCATCTTTTTTGACAATTATCGCATCGAAGGGGCACATTTCGTGGCAGCAGTAACAGCGGATGCATTTGTCTACTGTTATCTCTATCTTTCCAGCTTCTAACTTTAATGCGCCTGCCGGGCATATCTTGACGCACTTGAGGCATCTTCTGCACTTTGTGTGGTTGAATACCGGAGCGGGTCTCGACTGCGCCCTCTTCCTCTCTCTATGTCTGAATAGATATGGTGCAATCAGAGCGGAGAAGAGGGTTCTCTTCTTCACCGGAACTCTCCTGAAGTCTTTGATGATGATGTCGTACGGATCGAGAATGGGATAGCTGCCATCCGTTGATCCTCTTTTCCTGCCTTCCAGGGCAGCAAGAATCGGGATATCTTTCGGGTTGTATCCCATGATGACGGCCTCGGCCCTGTCGAGGGCGGGGGCGGATGAGGAGCCGAGAAGGAGATTCGTCTGCCTGGGGGTGCCGTTTGCGGGTCCTGCTCCCTCCATCGATATTATCCCGTCCATTATCGAATACTCGGGAATATGGGTGCTGTAGATGTCGATGATGACACGGGCAAAACTCTGAGGGGACGGCGCCTTGAGATGCATGGGACTCTTGTTTAGGCCGGGAACGGTACCGAACATATTCTTCACGCATCCCGTCGCTCCCATGAGCTGGTGTGTCTTCATCTTCGCAAGTGATATCACAAGATCAACCTCGGTGAGGTACTTTGTCTGAGGAACTTTGAAGCCCGAGGAGAGGGTATGTACAATTGGGTCGAGGGAGAAATCAACCCATTCCACGCCTTCGGAGAGGCATACGCCGTAGAGACCGCAGTTTTCCGCCCTGAAGCCGGCTCCGGGGAGCCCGGGGGAGTCTCCGACGATGATTCTTCCCGCCCCCTTTTCCTTCAATATTCTTATTAGAGCCTGAAGTACCACTGGGTTTGTAGTTATATGTTTTTCCGCAGGGGCGTCGGAGAGGACATTGGGCTTGATGAGTATGTATTTTTCGCTACAGTCGGGAAAGTCTGTACATGATATGATTTCTTTGAGAGTAGATTCGACTCTTTCGAGTTCATACTTTGTGCACTCAGCTACTGCGACCTTTGCCTTATCCATTCTTCTTCCTTTTTCTTATGAGGCAGGAATACATTGGCCCGAGTCCCTCCGCCCTGTCGGGGAGGATTATCGAGCCGTATTCGAGCTTTTCCTGTCTTCGGTCTTCCGTCTCCAGTATTTCAATTTCATCATTGTGCCTTTCAACAAGCTTTCTTATTATATCAGAGTTCTCGCCGCTGTTGATGGAGCAGGTGGAGTAGAGTATGTATCCCCCTTCCTTTACGGCCATGAGCGCACTCGAGAGCATTGCGTACTGGCTTACAGCGAGTCTCTTCGGCCTCGAAGGGGACCACTGGGCGAGGTACTTCGGGTCATTGATGACATGCCTTTCGCTCGAGCAGGGAGCATCGAGGAGTACCGCATCGTATTCATCCTTTTCATAGAGCCCCCAGCTCTCTGCATTGTAGCCGGTTATTTTAATCTCCGGAGAGTCATCAGGAAGGCACTCGGAGAAGACACTCTTCATTCTTCTCCTTCTCTCTGGTGAGCGGTCGTTCGATACAAGGTATCCGTTTTTTCCGAGTTTGAGTGCTAGTACAAGGCTCTTTCCGCCCGGGGCTGCGCACATATCGAGAACACGGGATGAGGGGGTTACGGGAAGAAGGGAAGCAGTGATGAGGGAAGACTCATCCATGTAGTATGGGCTTTTCAATCCCTCCGGGGAGACCTTCTTCTCGGTTTCCTTCAGAAGAGCTTCTCTCAAAACCGGCCATCTCTCCTTATAAAGAGCCGAGTAATACTCCTCGAACCTGTCTTTTCCGCTCTTTTTATCTCTACTCATCAGATGAACCAGACACATATCATCGTGGAGACGATGATTCCTATAATCATACCCCAGAGGACCTGGAGTTTCGTATGCCCCACAAGAGTCTTGAGGTGCTCCTCCTCAAAGC